>NZ_JBNHHB010000255.1:0-6414 GCF_059091905.1 Arthrobacter sp. Dra40 | reverse complement strand
GGCTGGTAGTAGTCGTAGTAGGAGACGAAGTACTCCACCGCATTGTTCGGCAGCAACTCACGGAACTCGTTGGCCAACTGCGCCGCCAAGGTTTTGTTTTGCACCATTACCAGGGTGGGGCGCTGCACCTGCTCCACCAGCCAGGCGGTGGTGGCGGACTTGCCGGTGCCGGTCGCGCCGAGCAGCACGATGTCCTTTTCGCCGGCCTGGATCCGTTTGGTTAGTTCCGCGATGGCAGCCGGCTGGTCGCCGGCAGGCTGGAATTCGCTGACGACTTCGAAGGGCGCCACAACGCGTTTAATGTCCTGCGCAAGACTCATGCCGTTAACGGTAAGCCCGATTGCGGTCAGCGTGGGTCCGGAATCGCTCTCGGCCTAACCTGGCGCAGCGGATTGGCGGACGGTCTGCGGCCGGTGGCGGGCTGTCATGCGTCGCGAAGCAGGTCCCCGGACGCCCGCCATGCCGGTGCACCGTTGCCCGGTTCCGCTGCGTGCGGTAGATCTGTGGGTGCACCCAAGGACGACGGAAGGCACACCATGGACACCGTCCGCACCTATCCCGAGGGAGTGACGTCCTGGATCGACGTCGAACACCATGACCTTGAGGCGGCACAAGACTTCTACGGCGGGCTTTTCGGCTGGACGTTCGCCGAGGCCACTCCGCCCGGTGCCTCCCCGCGCTACCTGATCGCCAAGCTCGACGGCCGGGACGTTGCCGGGCTCGGCGAAGGAACTGCCGCCAGCGTCCCGGCGTGGAACACGTACGTGGCAGTCGTCGACTCGGAGGCGGCTGCGGGCAGGATCCGTTCAGCGGGCGGAGAGGTGCTCTCCGGGCCAGCCGATGCCGGGGAGGGCGGCCGGGCCACGCTGTGTGCGGATCCGGCCGGGGTTCCGTTCCGGCTCTGGCAGGCGCGGAACCGGCCGGGTGCCCAGGCTGTCAACGAGCCGGGTGCGTGGAACTTCAGCGACCTGCACGCCGCCGATCCTGGCGCCGCCTCGGACTTCTACAGCGAGGTCTTCGGCTGGCAGTTTGACGACGTCGGCTTCGGCAGCATGATCCGCGTCCCCGGTTACGGCGACCACCTGCAGGCGACCAGTGACCCTGGCATCCGGGAGCGCCAGTCGGGCGTTAATGTTCCTCCGGGGTTCGCGGATGCCATCGGTTGGCTTACCGGGCTGGAGCCCGGCGAGGCGGCACACTGGCACGTGGCGTTTACGGTAGCCGACCGGGATGCGACCGCCGCCGACGCCGAACGCCTGGGCGGGTCGGTGCTTGGCCACACCGATACCGATTGGACACGCGACGCGACGATCCGGGACCCGTTGGGCGCCGTCTTCACCGCCAGTGAGTTCGCACCGCCCTCCGGATAAACCGTCCTTAGGGATAAAGGGGCGCCCGGCGCTAGCTGCCGGCGGGCGGCGGCTGCCAGCCGGTATCCCGCGCCCACTGGTTCATCTGCGGATCGGCCGTCCGGCTGAACCATTCTTCCTTCGCGCGGGCATAGCGACCGGTTGAAACGTCGGAAGCGTGCAAACCGGCAAGCCTTCTTTTCTCGGCCAGGTAGGCCGCGGCGGCGCCGGGATCCGCCCGCAGCCAGTCCCGGAACAGCAGGGCATAGCGCCACCCCGGCGAGCCGGCTGCCCGGACGTGAACGTTGACGGCGCGGCCCGGGTCGGCGTTGCCGTGCAACCGCTTCTGCCAGTCCCTGGGCTCCGGATGCTGCGGCCTCGGCGTGTCGCGCCAGGTACCGGGCCAGCGCGGGAATCCGGCCGCAGCCAGTGCTTCCGCGGCGGCGTCGGCGTCGTCCAGACTGCCCACCGTGACCTGCAGGTCCAGCACGTCCTTGGCCGGCAGTCCCGGAACCGCCGTCGACCCGACGTGGTCGACGGCCATAATGCGTGGATCGGCGCGTCTGATCCGCTCCGCGAGCAAGGCTGCCTGGGCCGGCCACTGCGGCTGCGGGTCCAGCAGGACCGGTGGGCCCGTGCGGGGAGCCAGCCGTCCGGCCAACAGGTTCTGGTTGAACGGCACCAGGCGTTCCGCCCAAAGCGCGTCCAGCGCCGCCAGCACTTGCTCGCGGGTGCCGTTGTTCTCCAGCACGACGTCGGCGGCGGCCCTGCGTTCTACAGCGGAGGCTTGGGCGGCAATGCGGGAGCGGGCGTCGGCTTCGGTCATGCCGCGGTCCTCCACCATGCGCCGCAGCCGCTCTTCTTCGGGCGCATCGATGACCAGGACCAGATGGAAGGAGGAACTCTGCCCGGTTTCCACCAGGAGCGGGATGTCCTGGACAAGGATGGCGCCTGCTCCTGCCGCAGCCGCCTGTTCCGCCGCTCGGGCGCGGACCAACGGATGCACGATCGCATTCAGCCGCTCGCGTTGCCCCTGGTCGTTGAACACCAAGGCGCCGAGCGCCGGACGGTCCAGCCTGCCACCGGCATCCAGGATTCCAGGGCCGAACGCGTCGACGACGGCGCGCAGCCCGTCGGTGCCCGGCTCGACCACTTCCCGGGCGATGGCGTCGGCATCAATGACAGTGGCGCCGAGTTCCGCCAGCCGCCGGGCAGCCAGCGATTTTCCAGCGGCGATCCCGCCGGTAAGTCCGATTCTGAGCACGGCCTTAGTCTAGCCAGCCCGCAGGCCCAGACCGCGGGCGCTCCGGCAGGCAGCTTCTGCGGGCTGCGTCGGCGTCGTCCGGTTATTCTTCGTGCCCCTGGTCGGCGCTCATCTGGTCCTCGGCAGGCGGCGTTTCTCCTGGCGGAACGCCGCCGCCGGGTTCAAGCCCGGTGATGTTCTGTTCCTGAGGGTCGGGATTGGCCGAATCGCCTTGCTCGGCCGATACCCGGTCTGCGTCGTCGGCGTCCGGCGCGGCCGGGCCGTGGCCCTGTCCGCCCGCCACGCGTGGATCGAATTCCGGCTGGTGCTTCGCCATGATTCCGCCGTTCGTTGCAGTGTCCGGCCGCACCGGCTGGCGCGGCGGGTGCCACCAGACTAAACAGGTCGGTGCCCGCCCACAAGACCGGCGGGACCGCCGGCACCGGCGGCGGCCCACTAGGCTGGAGCATATGACTTCCCCGTCCCCCAGCGGCAGCTACACGACCGTGGCAGGCGAGCACCGGCATGAGCTCGAGATCAAGCGCTCGCGGTTTATCACGGTGCTCCGGCGGGCAGAAACGGAAGAAGAAGCCCGCGACTTGGTGAGCGAGCTGCGCCGGGAGTTCCATGACGCCCGGCACCACTGCAGTGCCTTCGTGCTGGGTCCGGACCGCAGCGTCCAGCGCTCCAACGACGACGGCGAGCCCTCCGGCACTGCCGGGATCCCCATGCTGGACGCACTGCTGAAACGCGAGACCGCTCCCGGAACGGCCGACCTCAGCGACGTTGCAGCCGTCGTCGTGCGCTATTTCGGGGGCATCCTGCTGGGAGCGGGAGGACTGGTGCGGGCCTACTCCGAGTCGGTGTCGCAGGCTGCAGCGGCCGCACCCATGGTGCGGCGGCGCCGGATGCGGCTCTTCGCGGTGCCGGCCGCGCATGCCGTCGCCGGGCGTTTGGAAAACGAACTCCGGGCCGCGGGCACCGTGGTGCTCGGCAGCGATTACGGAGCCGGTGGTGTCCGGATCAAACTCGCGCTGGACGACCAGCCGGACGTCGTCTCGCGTTTCCAGGAACGGCTCGCTGCGTTGACTGCCGGCGGTGCCGACGCTGTGTCGCTGGGCACGGAGTGGGTGGACCTTGACTGATCAGCAGGAGAGTCCCGAGGGCACCGCGGCGACCGGATGGGAGCGGCCCGCCTTCGATTTTTCCGACCTCCGGCGATGGCCGGATGTTGAAGCCGACAATCTCTTCGCCGCCGACGCTGCAGACCGGCTCTTGCTGGATACCGCCAAACCCCTGCTGGACGGGCTGGACGGCAGCCGGATCAGCGTCGTCAATGACCACTACGGGGCGCTGACTTTGGCCCTGGCGGCGGGCGGCAAGCGCGGAATGCGCGTAGTGCAGGACCCGCTCAGTTCCGAGCTGGCCTTGGACAACAACGCCACCCGTTTGGGACTTGGCGGCTACCGGCATGTCCTGCTGGAACCGGCGGCGTTTGAGGGAGCGCAGCTGGTGCTGTTGCAGCTGCCCCGCGCCCTCGATGCGCTGGAAGAGATGGCGGGCTGCATCGCCGCTGCCGCCTCTGCCGGCGTCACCGTCCTGGCAGGAGGCAGGGTGAAGCACATGAACCCGGCCATGAACTCCGTGCTTGGAACCTCCTTTTCCTCGGTGACTGCGGGGCTGGCCCGGCAGAAAGCCCGGGTGCTCACCGCCACCGGCCCCCTGCCGGCAGCGGCCGGACGCTTCCCGCTGACCGAGGAGCACGACGTCGGTCTGCCGAACCCGCTGCGGCTCGTTGCCTTCGGCGGCACCTTCGGCGGTCCCAAGCTGGACCCGGGCACCCGGTTCCTGCTGCCTTTACTGGCCGGCGCCCGGGAGGCCGACCGCGCCGTCGACCTCGGCTGCGGCAACGGTACGATCGCCGCCTACCTGGCGCTGTCACGCCCCGGGCTGCTGGTAGTGGCCACCGACCAGTCAGCGTCCGCTGTCGCATCGGCACGTGCCACGGCAGAAGCCAACTCGGTGGCCGACCGGGTCCTGGTCCGCCGGGACGATGCGCTGTCTTCGCTGCCCGCGGCGTCCGAGCAACTGGTCGTGCTCAACCCGCCGTTCCACATTGGCAACGCAGTTCACGCTGGTATCGCGCTCAAGCTTTTCGCTGATGCCGGGCGCGTGCTGGCCGCCGGCGGGGAACTGTGGACCGTCTGGAACAGCCATCTGTCCTACAGGCCCGCGCTGCACCGCCTGGTGGGACCCACGCGTCAGGTGGCGCGGAACGCGAAGTTTACGGTCACGGTCAGTACCCGGTCCTGAGAAGTGCCCGTCCGCGAGGGCTCAAGCGCTTAGGTGCCGTAGTAGCGGCGCAGCTCCGCTTCTTCTTCCGGAGTGAGGCTCTCAGAGGCCTCCGGTGAGGGTGAGTCCTTGATCGTGTCCTGGCTGTAGGCGACAAACACGTCGTGAGGCTCGATGCGCGCCCCCGCGATCGGAACGAACTTCTCGCGGCTATCGGCCAGCCCCAGCCCCACCGTAATCCAGGTGATCGTTCCGGTCGCCGCGTCCTGGTGGACCTGTCCCACGACGCCCAGTTTTTGTTGCGCGTCGTCCCACACGGTGGCTGCCTGCAGGGCGTGGATGTCGACTGCGTCTGCCATGTTCTCTCCGTTCCGGCCAACGGACCAACCAGCACGAGCGTTTGTCCCACACCTTAGGACCCCGGGCTGCAAAGGACAAGGACCTCCGGCAGGGTGCATCGGCGGACCCCGGACGTCGGCGGCCGGACGGCAACGGGGGCCAAAGGCGGCCCGGGAAACCCTCCGGGCAAAGCGGAACCCCCGCACCTGAAAGGTACGGGGGTTCCCTGCGTCAGCGGCCCCGGACTGTCCCGAGGCGTTGGACGCTGTTGTTACTGGCCGGTCAGCTTCTCGCGCAGGGCAGCGAGGGCTTCGTCGGAAGCCAGCGTGCCGCCGCTGGAGGCCGGAGCCGCCGGGGCGTCCGAGGAGTAGCTGGTCGGTGCGGCTTCGGACTCGCCCGGAGCCTGGGCTTCCTCTGCCATCGAAGCAGCAACCTGCTTCTTGTGGGCTTCCCAGCGGGCCTGGGCGTCGGCGTACTGCTGCTCCCACGCTGCGCGCTGGGTCTCGTAGCCTTCGAGCCACTCGTTGGTCTCCGGGTCGAAGCCCTCCGGGTACTTGTAGTTGCCCTGCTCGTCGTACTCGGCGGCCATGCCGTACAGCGCCGGGTCGAACTCGGTGCCCTCGGGATCGACGCCCTCGTTGGCCTGCTTCAGGGACAGCGAGATGCGGCGGCGCTCCAGGTCGATGTCGATGACCTTGACGAAGACTTCGTCGTTCACGGAGACAACCTGCTCGGCCAGCTCCACGTGGCGCACGGCCAGCTCGGAGATGTGAACAAGGCCCTCGATGCCGTCTTCGACCCGAACGAACGCACCGAACGGCACCAGCTTGGTGACCTTGCCCGGGACGATCTGGCCCAGGGCGTGGGTGCGGGCGAAGGTCTGCCACGGATCTTCCTGGGTGGCCTTCAGGGACAGGGACACGCGCTCGCGGTCCAGGTCCACCTCGAGCACCTCGACGGTGACTTCCTGGCCAACCTCGACGACCTCGGACGGGTGGTCGATGTGCTTCCAGGACAGCTCGGAGACGTGCACCAGGCCGTCGACGCCGCCCAGGTCCACGAAGGCACCGAAGTTGACGATCGAGGAGACAACGCCCGGACGGACCTGGCCCTTCTCCAGCTTGTTGAGGAAGGTGGAGCGGACCTCGGACTGGGTCTGCTCGAGCCATGCACGGCGGGACAGCACAACGT
>NZ_JBNHHB010000254.1:0-6444 GCF_059091905.1 Arthrobacter sp. Dra40 | reverse complement strand
ACCCCTCACCTACAAAGGGAGACATTGTGGCACAGGACGTGCTCACCGACCTCACGAAGGTCCGCAACATCGGCATCATGGCCCACATCGATGCCGGTAAGACCACTACTACGGAACGCATCCTGTTCTACACGGGTGTGAACCACAAGATCGGCGAAACGCACGACGGTGCGTCGACGACTGACTGGATGGAGCAGGAGAAGGAACGCGGCATCACGATCACGTCTGCCGCCGTGACCTCCTTCTGGAACAACAACCAGGTCAACATCATCGACACCCCGGGCCACGTGGACTTCACGGTCGAGGTCGAGCGCTCCCTGCGCGTGCTCGACGGCGCCGTAGCCGTCTTTGATGGCAAGGAAGGCGTGGAGCCGCAGTCGGAGACCGTGTGGCGCCAGGCGGACAAGTACAACGTCCCGCGCATCTGCTTCGTCAACAAGATGGACAAGCTGGGCGCCGACTTCTACTTCACCGTCGACACCATCATCAACCGCCTCGGCGCCAAGCCGCTGGTCATGCAGCTGCCGATCGGTGCTGAGTCCGATTTCATCGGTGTCGTTGACCTGATCACCATGAAGGCCATGGTGTGGCCGGGCGACGCCAAGGGCGATGTGACCATGGGTGCCGCCTACGAGACCCGCGAGATTCCCGCGGACCTCCAGGCCAAGGCCGAGGAGTACCGCGCGCAGCTCGTCGAGTCCGTGTCCGAGTCCTCGGACGAGCTCATGGAGAAGTACCTCGAGGGTGAGGAAATCACCAACGAGGAACTGGTTGCCGGCATCCGCAAGATGACCATCAACTCCGAGGCCTACCCCGTGTTCTGTGGTTCCGCCTTCAAGAACCGCGGTGTGCAGCCGATGCTGGACGCCGTGGTGGCCTACCTGCCGTCGCCGCTGGACGTACCGCCGATGGTCGGTCACGATCCCAAGGACGAGGAAGTCGAACTGGTCCGCAAGCCGAGCGAGGACGAGCCGTTCTCCGCGCTGGCGTTCAAGATCGCGACCCACCCGTTCTTCGGCCAGCTGACCTTCATCCGGGTTTACTCGGGCAAGGCATCCTCCGGACTCCAGGTGCTCAACACCACCAAGGGCAAGAAGGAGCGCATTGGAAAGCTTTTCCAGATGCACGCCAACAAGGAGAACCCGGTCGATGAGGCCCACGCCGGCCACATCTACGCCGCCATCGGGCTGAAGGACACCACCACCGGTGACACCCTCTCCGCCATGGAAGCGCCGATCGTGCTCGAGTCGATGTCCTTCCCGGAGCCGGTGATCTTCGTGGCCATCGAGCCGAAGACCAAGGGTGACCAGGAGAAGCTCTCCACGGCCATCCAGAAGCTTTCGGCCGAGGACCCGACCTTCACCGTGTCGCTGAACGAGGACACCGGCCAGACCGAGATCGGCGGCATGGGCGAGCTCCATCTGGACATCCTGGTGGACCGCATGCGCCGCGAATTCAACGTCGAGGCCAACGTGGGCAAGCCCCAGGTTGCCTACCGTGAAACCATCAAGAAGGCTGTCGAAAAGGTCGACTACACCCACAAGAAGCAGACGGGTGGATCCGGCCAGTTCGCGAAGGTCCAGGTTTCCTTCGAACCGCTGGACACCTCCGACGGCACCTTCTACGAGTTCGAGAACAAGGTCACCGGCGGGCGTATTCCGCGCGAATACATCCCCTCGATTGACGCTGGCATCCAGAATGCCATGCAGCTCGGTGTGCTGGCCGGCTACCCGCTGGTCGGCGTCAAGGCCATTCTGATCGACGGCGCCTACCACGACGTCGACTCTTCGGAAATGGCCTTCAAGATCGCTGGTTCCCAGGTCTTCAAGGAAGGCGCACGCCGCGCCAACCCGGTCCTGCTCGAGCCGCTGATGGCCGTCGAAGTACGTACCCCTGAGGAATACATGGGCGACGTGATCGGCGACCTGAACTCCCGCCGTGGACAGATCCAGTCCATGGAGGACGCTAGCGGCGTGAAGGTTGTGCGCGCTAACGTTCCGCTTTCCGAGATGTTCGGCTACATCGGCGACCTGCGTTCCAAGACGCAGGGCCGCGCGGTGTATTCGATGCAGTTCGAGAGCTACGCTGAGGTCCCGAAGGCTGTTGCCGACGAGATCATCCAGAAGACGCGCGGCGAGTAAAACGATGGTGGCGGGTCCTTCTTCTGAGGGGCCCGGCACACCGTGCAGGCGGCCGGTCACAAAAAGCAGCCGGCCGCCGGCACAACCCTCCGACAGCACCGCGCAATCCTTGTGCCGGTACCTGACGGAACCAGTAATTTCACCAAATACAAAAGCCCGAAGTAGACTTGTTCAAGTTTCGGCCGTGACAATCGCGTCCGGAGAGCAATTCTTCTCAAAACGTTCTAGGAGGAACCCGTGGCGAAGGCAAAGTTCGAGCGGACTAAGCCGCACGTCAACATTGGCACCATCGGTCACGTTGACCACGGTAAGACCACGTTGACCGCTGCCATTTCCAAGGTGCTTGCTGACAAGTACCCCGATCTCAACGAGCAGCGTGACTTCGCAGCTATCGACTCTGCCCCGGAAGAGCGCCAGCGCGGTATCACCATCAACATCTCGCACATCGAGTACCAGACCGAGAAGCGCCACTACGCACACGTGGACGCCCCCGGCCACGCCGACTACATCAAGAACATGATCACCGGTGCCGCCCAGATGGACGGCGCAATCCTGGTGGTTGCCGCGACTGACGGCCCGATGGCCCAGACCCGCGAGCACGTTCTGCTGGCCCGCCAGGTTGGCGTTCCGACGCTGCTGGTGGCCCTGAACAAGTCGGACATGGTTGATGACGAGGAACTCCTCGACCTGGTCGAAATGGAAGTCCGTGAGCTGCTTAGCTCGCAGGAATTCGATGGCGACAACGCACCGGTCATCCGCACTTCCGGCCTGAAGGCCCTGGAAGGCGACGCCCAGTGGGTCAAGTCCGTTGAGGACCTGATGGCTGCTGTTGACGAGTACATCCCGGACCCGATCCGCGACAAGGACAAGCCGTTCCTGATGCCGGTTGAAGACGTCTTCACCATCACCGGTCGCGGCACCGTGGTGACCGGCCGCGCCGAGCGCGGTACCCTCGCCATCAACTCCGAGGTCGAGATCGTCGGCATCCGCCCGGTCCAGAAGACCACGGTTACCGGCATCGAGATGTTCCACAAGCAGCTCGACGAAGCATGGGCAGGCGAGAACTGTGGTCTGCTGCTGCGCGGTATCAAGCGCGAAGACGTGGAGCGTGGCCAGGTTGTTGTGAAGCCGGGTTCGATCACCCCGCACACCGACTTCGAGGCCAACGTCTACATCCTGTCCAAGGATGAAGGCGGCCGCCACAACCCGTTCTACTCGAACTACCGTCCGCAGTTCTACTTCCGCACCACCGACGTGACCGGCGTTATCACGTTGCCGGAAGGCACCGAAATGGTCATGCCGGGCGACAACACTGAGATGACCGTTGAGCTCATCCAGCCGATCGCTATGGAAGAGGGCCTCGGCTTCGCTATCCGTGAAGGCGGCCGCACCGTTGGTTCGGGCCGCGTCACCAAGATCATCAAGTAACTTTGTGATCTGCTGACCGGAGGAATCCGGCCAGAATCAGGAGAACCCCTGCCGTCTGACGACGGCGGGGGTTCTCCTTTTAACCACGGCGGTGCAGCTTGCCGCGGGTTGCCTGCGCAGGTTAGAGCTCCTGCGGAATCAGATGTTCTGGTGCAGGCAGAGAATGTTGCCTTCCGAATCCGGGAACCACGCGCACCGCTGGTGCTCGCTGACGGCGATGTGGTTCTCGGTCTTCAGGCCCGGCAGGTCGTAATCGGCGAACTGGATGCCCTTGCCAGCCAGGTCGGACATTTCGGATTCGAGATCGGCCACTTCGAAACTGACCGAGGTGTGGTCCGAGGTGTCGGCGTCCGGTCGGACGAGGAGTTCTACGGCGTTGGACCCGCCGCTGGAAAACATCATCGAATCGTCCCCGTTGGAGCCCGCCGGTTTCAAGCCGAGGGAGTCCTGGTAGAACGCGCGCGCCCGGTCCATGTCCTTCACGGGCAGGACCGTCGTCATGGTGGTGGTGCTGAGCATGGTATTTCAGCCTCCTGGGAGCATCTGCGGTGGACATTTCCCAGAATAGTCCTGAGCGCCGACCTTGGAACCGGTGGAACACCACGAAAATTGCGGCTCGGCCACTAGGATCGGAACCATGGAATGGCTCATCGTGTGGATCATCATCGGCCTGATCGCAGCAGTGGTCGGGGCAGTCTTCTGGGGCAGGCGGTATTTCCGCCATGAGCTGGATCGTGTCCGCCGCATCCGGCGCGCGAACGGCGGCAAACCGTAGCGGTCGTGTGTCAGGCCTGCGGCTACGCGCTTTCCCCGGGCGCGCTGTCCGCGGACACGGCGTGCGCCCGGACTGCTGCCGTGCGAGCGCCGGAATCACGACGACGGCCCGCGGCCAGGTCTTTCAGCCAATGGAATGAGGACTTGCGGATGCGCCGCTGGGTCGCGAAGTCCACGTAGACCAGCCCGAACCGCTGGCTATACCCGGCCGCCCATTCGAAGTTGTCCATCAACGTCCAGACGTAATAGCCGCGCAGGTCGATGCCGGCGGCAGGCCCGCCGGGTGCCGTGGCGGTCAGGGCGGCCTCGAGATGCCGGGCCAGATAGTCCACCCGGCGCACGTCCGCCACGGACGGTTCGTTCGTGAGCGCATCCGGGACCACAACATCCTTGAAGCTGGCGCCTCCCTCGGTGATGTAGACCGGCGGCAGGTCTGGATAGCGCTCCGCCATCTGGGCCAAGGCCACCGGCAGATAGTCCGGCGTCACCGGCCAGCCGAACTCGGTCCGCGCATAGCCGGGCCAGCCGGCCAGATGAAACGGCAGGTCCGCGCCCTGCTGCATCAGCGGCTCGGGCAACCCGTCGGGGACTGCGTCCGGCCCGGTCGAAGGACCCGGGCCGAGGCCGATCCGCGTGGGGAAGTAGTAGTTCAGTCCGTAGAAGTCCAGCGGCTGGTTCATCACCGCCAGATCTTCGTCCGGGATTTCCCGCAGGTACTGAAGGAAGGGCTTGAGCACCGGATTAAAGCTCGGGTAGCGGCCCAGCAACACCGGATCGGAGAACATCCTGTTGTGGAGCACATCGAACAGTTCCACCAGCACATCGTGCGCCAGCCCGTCCTTGGCCCCGACCACGGGGGAGTAGACATTGGTGATGCCGGCCTCGCCCGCGATCCCGCCGGCCCGCAGTGCCGAGAGGCTGAGCCCGTGCGCGAGGATGAGATGGTGTGCCGCAGGAAGGGCATCGAACAGCCCGGCCTGACCCGGCGCATGGACCCCCAGGCCGTAGCCGTTGAGGGTCACGGTGGTCGGCTCGTTGATGGTCACCCAGCGGTCCACCCGGTCGCCGAACCTTTCGGCGGCGATAGCGGCGAAATCGGCCAGACGGTAGGCTGTGTCGCGGTTCAGCCAGCCGCCGGCATGCTCCAGCGGCAGCGGCGTGTCCCAGTGATAGAGCGTGCACATCGGGGAAATGTCCCGTGCCAGCAACTCATCCAGCAGTCGGTCGTAGAAGTCGATGCCCCGCTGGTTGACCGGCCCCTTGCCGCCGGGCTGGATGCGCGGCCAAGACAACGAAAACCGGTACGAGTCCACGCCGAGCTCGGCGAGCAGCCCCACGTCCAGCGGCATCCGGTGGTAGTGGTCGCAGGCCGTATCTGCCGTGGCGCCGCCGGCAATCCGGCCCGGCTCGTGGGTGAAGGCGTCCCAGCCGGACGGCCCCCGGCCGTCTTCGGCCACCGCGCCCTCGATCTGGAACGCCGCGGTCGCCACGCCCAGGGTAAAGTCGGACGGTATCAAGGCCGCCAGATGATCGGTGCCCAGTGCCATTCGCGCCTATCCTCCCTTTGTATATCGCTGTCGCTGAACATAGCTCCCGCCTCACCTACACGTCTCGCCGGAGCGGGTAGCACCAGCGTTGCACCGGGGGCTGGTGCGCGCCAGAGCGTGCCCGCCTCATCCGAAGGGGCCCGGCACCGCAGGGCGCCGATTCGCAATCGCGGCCAAAGTCTGCCACACTAGACGAGTTGTTCAAGCGCTTTTGCATGTCTATGTGCGAAGCTGTGTCCCGCCCGGGATAATGCCCGGGGCAGGGTCAGGCTCCACCGACTTGAAAGCCCAAATATAACCCACCCTCCATTTTGAGCGGGCGGAGTGCGCAGAATGTTCGCGACACGCCCGACCGCGGGGGTCGGAGCCTCAGCAGGGTGAGGAACCCGGATTTATCCGGATTCAGTCTGCCGGAGGAGCGCCAGGCACGGGGAGATCCGGCCAGTGGGGCGCACAGGAAGAAAGTCCACAGAGCAGCACTGAGAAAGAGAGCGGAGACGCCATGGCGGGACAGAAAATCCGCATCCGTCTGAAGTCATATGACCATGAGGTCA
>NZ_JBNHHB010000253.1:0-6491 GCF_059091905.1 Arthrobacter sp. Dra40 | reverse complement strand
CGGACCATTGGACGGAGAAGATGGCGTTGGGCTGGACGCTGAGCGAGTCGATGATCAGGATCCCGCCGGCGGCACCGCAGCCGGCGGCCGAGACCAGGTAGACCAGGCGTTTGGACCAGGTGACGTCCACGCCGTTGGCGCGGGCGGCTGTCTCGTCGTCGCGCACGGCGGTCAGGGCCAGTCCGGTACGCCCGCGCATCAGCAGGTAGCAGCCCAGGATGGTCAGCGCTGCCAATGCCAGTGCGGTCCAGTAGGTCAGTGCGCCGCGCAGTACCGGGTCCATGCCGTTGAGCCCGGGCAGGGACATGCCGCTGGGTCCGCCCAAGGTGTCGAACCGGATGATGACCAGTCGGTAGACCTCGGCGATGACCCAGGTGCCCACTGCGAAGTAGTCGCCGCGCAGGCGGAAGGCGAGCCAGGACGTGGGGATGGCGAACACGGCGCAGGTGGCGGCGGCCAGCGGGAGGGCCAGGAACGGGTTGACGCCCATGTTGGCGAAGGCCAAAACCGTGTAGGCGCCGACGCCGACGAAGGCCTGTTGGCCCACCGAGACCATGCCGCCGAAGCCGGCGAGCAGGTTCCACATGCTGGCCATGATCAGCAGCACGAAGAAGGTGACCATGGAGCTGGTGGTCCCGGCAAAGGCGATGTAGGGCAGTGCGGCGAGCCCGATGACGGCCAGGGCCAGTACCCCGGCGCTGGCCTTGGACGCCCGTCCGGCGCGGGTGACCAGAGCACCTGTGAGCGAAGGGGTGGCAGCAGCGGCGGCTGGCCCCGGCGTCGTGCTGTGCTTGGTCGGCGTGGTGCGTGCCATGCTCACACCGTCCTTTGCGGGATCAGGCCCTGCGGCCGGAAAGCGAGCACGGCCAGGAAGACCAGGTGGCCGGCCAGGACGGTGAAGGATGGGTCCAGGTAGGCGGCGAATGCCTGGGTCAGGCCGAGGACGGCACCGCCGGCCAGGGTCCCCCAGAGCGAGCCGAGCCCGCCGATGACCACTGCCTCGAAGGCGAAGATCAGTTGCGCGGGTCCAATGGACGGGTCGAACGAGGAACGGGCGCCGGACATGATGCCGGCCAGTGCCACGGTGCCGAACGCGATGGCGGTGGCGATCGCGTAGAGGTGTTTGGAGTTCGCGCCCACGAGCGAAGCGGTGTCGGCGTCGTCGGAGACCGCGCGCATCATCCTGCCCGTCCGGGTGCGGGAGAGGAAGAGCTGTACGCCCACGATCACCACGACGGCCAGCACCAGTGTGAGCAGGCCCAGATGGGAGATGGAGAGCTGGTTGTTGAGGTGGAACGCGCCGGTGTTCAGGGCGCCCATGTCGATGGTGCGGGTGTCGGCGGAAAAGCCTTGGAGCAGCCCGTTCTGGATGATGATGGACAGCCCGAACGTCACCAGCAGGGTGGAGAGCGGGCCTGCCTTGAGGCTGCGGCTGAAGAGGGTGCGGTGGATGCCATAGCCGATCATGGCGTAGACCGGCAGCGTGACCAGGACGACGAGCCACAGCGGGAACACCGTGCTGCCGAGCAACACGAGGACCAGATAGGCGGCGATGACGGCCAGATCGCCGTGGGCCAGATTCACCATGCGCATGACGCCGAACATGATGGACAGGCCGGCGGCGAACAGGGCGTACAGGCCGCCGAGCATCAGCCCCTGCACCAGGGTATTGAGCAGATCCATGGGGTAGTCAGTTTCCTTCCGGGCCGCCGCCGGCATGGGCCAGACCAAAGTAGGCCTGTTCCACATGGGCGGGGGTGAGCTCTTGCGGGCTGCCGGTGAGCACGGTGCGGCCTTCGAGCAGGCAATGCACCAGGTCGGCGGCGGCCAGAGCCTGGGAGACGTCCTGCTCGACCAACAGCACCGCGGTGCCGCGCTCGACGATCCGCGGCAGCAGCGCGTACATCTGCTTCACCACGGCCGGTGCCAGACCCAGGGACAGTTCGTCGATCAGCAGCACCTTGGGGTTGGCCACCAGTGCCCGCCCGATGGCAACTGCCTGCTGCTGGCCGCCGGAGAGCGACGCGGCGTTCTGCCGGGCACGTTCGCGCATCCACGGGAACAGGTCCATCACCGCGTCCACGCTCCACGGGCCGGTATGGGCGCGGTAGGCGCCGGTTTCCAGGTTTTCCCGGACGGTCAGCGACTTGAACAGCCGCCGGCCTTCGGGTACCAGGGAGATGCCCTCGGCTACCCGGCGGTGCGCCGGTACGCGGGTGATGTCCTTGCCGTCAAGCCGGATGATGCCGGACGTGGGCAGGTGGGAGCCGGCAATGGCGCGCATCAGCGTGGACTTGCCGGCACCGTTGGCGCCGATCACGGCCACCGTGGCGCCCGGTTCCACGGAGAGGCTGAAGCCGCGGACGGCGTGCAACTGGCCGTGGTGGACGTCCAGGTTTTCGATCTCCAGCAGGGTCATCGACCTGCCTCCTCTTCAGGTGTGCCGGGGTCCGTGGCGCTGCTTCCCGAGGCCGGTGCCGCGCTGCCTATGGCGCTGCTTCCTGAGGCCGTCCCGCTGGCCGTGACGCTGCTGACGGGCCCTTCTCCCGGCAGGTCGACGGTCTCGGGGACCGACCCGAAATACAGTTCCAGCACCTGCGGATCGGCGAGCACTTCGGCCGGCGCGCCGTCGGCAATGAAGCGGCCGCCGGCGAGGCAAAGCAGGCGGTCCACGGACTTCACCAGGGCATGCACCACATGTTCAATCCAGACCACAGCCACGCCGCGCGCCTTTACCCGGCCGATCAGCTCAACCAGCTCGAGCACCTCGGGCTCGGTCAACCCGCCGGCCACCTCGTCCAGCAGCAACAACCTGGGCCCGGTTGCCAGACCCCGCGCCACTTCGAGCCGCTTGCGCTGCAACAGCGACAACGAGCCGGCGCGCTGGTTGGCCGCTGCCGCCAGCCCGCATTCGGCGAGCACATCGGCGGCCTGCTGCTGCGCGGTGCGGCCGTGCAGGCCCCCGCCCTGGGCAGCAGCGACCAGGACGTTTTCGAACACCGTCATTCCCTCGAAGGGCCGGGGCACCTGGTAGGTGCGGCCGATACCGGCCCGGCAGCGTTGGTGGGCCGGCCTGGTGGTGACATCTTCACCGTCAAAGGTGACCCGGCCGGCGTCGGGTTTCAGATCGCCGGAGACCATCGCGAACAGGGAGGTCTTGCCGGCACCGTTGGGGCCGACGATGCCCACGGCTTCGCCGTCCGCCACGGCCAGGTCAAGCGCTTCGGCCACCACCACCTGGCCGAAGCGCTTGTCCAGTCCGGACAGTTGGAGCAGAGGGGTCACGCGTTGGTCGCCTCCAAGTCGCCACCCACAGGAACGTCAGGGTTGGGGGTGTTGTCCACAATCGTGATGTCCCAGTCGAACTTGGTGCCCTTGCGCCACTGACCGCCAACGGGGTGCTGGATGGCAATGCCGGGCTCCGGTCCCTTGGTGAAGTCCAACGGGCCGGACATGCCCACAGTGTTCATGTTGCGCAGCTTGTCCGCCACGTCGTCGCGGTCCTTCGGGTCGCTGGCCTGCTTGAAACCTTCGACCGCGAGCTCGAACAGCGAGTAGACGGAGCCGAGGGCCTGGGTCCACTGGTTGCCGGTTTCCTGGGCAAAGCCGTCGGCCAGCTGCCTCGCGGTGGTGCCGTCCAACGAAGACTTGTACGGGTGGAACGGGCTCCACCAGATGTCGGTGGCGATGTTGTTGGAGAGCTTGCCCAGTGCCTCGGCCTCCGACGGGAACAGCATGACTTTGGCGACGGTGGCAAGCTTCGGCCGGAAGTCCTGCTGTGCGGCCTGCTTCCAAAAGGTCTGGAAATCCGGCGGAATCGGCGTGCAGGTGAACAGTTCGGCGTCGGCGCCCTTGAACTTGGAAATCTGCGAACTGAAGTCGCTGGCCCCGTTCTGGTACGCGCCGCCGTCGATCATTTTGAAGCCCTGTGCCTCGGCCAGCGGGGTCAGGCCCTTGCGGAAGGCATTGGCGTCGGTATCGTCCGGCCACAGGGCGGCAATGTTCTTGTTGGCCACATCCATCCGCTTCCACATCGGGACGAAGCAGTCGGCGAATTCCTGCATGCCGAAGAAGAACAGGGTGGTGTACTTGAAGCCCTTGCCGGAGACGCCGCTGCGGCCGTGGAACCAGGCCTCCCATGGGGCGATCGTGGTGATGTTCGGAATGCCGGACGCTTCGCACTGGTCCGCGACCGGGTTGGTGGTATCCGGTGTGCCGGAGCCCACCACAATGTCCACCTGGTCCTGCGTGATCAGTTCCTTGGTGACCGCGGTGGCGCGGGTGGAGTTGGACTGCGTGTCCTTGACGACTATTTCGATCTTCCGAGTAGACCCGCCAGCGGTGAACCCCTTGGCCAGCGCTTGCTGGACCTGCTTGACCACGTAGTTGTCGGCGCTGGCGAAGCTGGCCAGCGGGCCGGTTTGGGGGCTGACGAAGCCGACCTTCAGGACGTCGCTGGTGCCGCCGCCCGAACCTTTGAGGCCGCCGCAGGCCGAGAGCGTGGAGGCGCCGCCGATTGCGGCGGCGCTCAGGCCCAGGACCTTGAGCAGCTGGCGGCGGTCCATGCCGCCGACGATCGTGTTGGACATACCTGTCTCCTTTGACGCGCAGAACGTGAACGGGGGCGCCGGACACCGACCCGGCGTAGCCGTCAAATGAACACCAATAGCTGCTGAATGAACACCGACCTCACCAAGATATGGTGCACATCACCTTAGCGTCAAATGACTTGGATCACATTGGGGTCACGATATTGGGCGGCCGATTCGGCTGTGGTGCCGGCAGGCAAACGGGGCGCAACGCAGCTGCCCCACGGGTTTCAGTCGTTCTCGGACGCCGGAACTTCCTTGAGGGCCGTGGTCCGCGGAAAGGTGTGCACGATCCACAAGGTGCAGTCGCCGCCCTCGGCCTGCCAGCGGTGCGACTGGTCGGCGAGATACGTCACGTAGGTGCCGGCGTGGGCCAGTACTTCCTGCCCGATCGGGCCAAGGCGGATGGACCCGGTCCGGATGAACACGTGTTCCCGGGTGCCCGGACCGTGGGAGACGGAGAGCTGTACTTTGCCCTGATGGAAGGTCTTGGCATGGATTTCCACCGTCCCGGAGCCGACCAGCTGCCGGCGCAGCACATGGCCGACGGCAGCCTCGTCGGTGATTTCCTCGCCCTCGCCATCGAGCACGATTTCGACGGCGGGCGCCTGCGGCGGCGACAGCAGTTCGGTGACATGGATATCGAAGGTCTGGGCGATGGCTTGCAGCGTCTCGATGTTCGCGTTGGTTTGGCCCCGCTCCACTTTGAACAGGGTCCCCTTGGCGACGCCTGACTTTTCACCCAGCTGGGACAGAGACATCCCGTGCATGTCGCGCAGCCGGCGGACGTTGGCAGCCAGGTGCTCCAAGAGCTCACTCATGGAAACATTCTGCACTACGCATGAACGTGCCCCGCTAGCGGGGCACGCGGGTGCCCGGGCGGCGCAGGCGCCCCACAGCTAAGCGGTGGTGCCGATTTCCGCTTCCATGTCCGCAGTACTCAGGACCCGGCCGAAGAAGGTGCCGACGGCGTCCAGAGTCGCAGACTGCGCCGCTTCAGAACGGCCCCCGGTGGCATCCGCCAGGAACGCTACTTTGTAGTCGTTCATGTAGGCACTTCGCGCCGTCGACTCACAGCAGACCTCGGTCAGTGTGCCGGCGATGATCACCGTGTCCACCGCGTTCAGGCCACGGATGGTCGCCAGCACGCTCTTCAGCTGCGTGTTGTGGAACGCATCGTAGCGATGCTTGTCCAGCACATAGTCGTCGGCTTCCGGCTTGAGTTCCTCGACCACTTCCACGCCGCTGGTGCCGCGTCGCATCCCCACCGACTTCAGCCGTTGGTTGTAAGTCGTTTCCAGCGGGGACACATCGAACGACTCCAGGAGCACGTGACGGGTGTAAATGACCGGGATGCCTGCTTGGCGGCAGGCAGCCACGGCGGTGACCATTTCCGGCAGCCGTTTGCGGGCCATCGGCACTTCCATCGGGGCGCCGTCCAGCACGAAATCGTTCTGCATGTCGATCATGAGCAGTGCGGATCTGGCCGCATCAATTTTCCACATGGTGCCCCCTGGGTAAGCTCGGCCGGTTCGGGCGACCTGCCCTGCCGGACATGAGACCTAGGTTACATGCTCCGCCCGGCCTGAGGTCTGCGGCCGGCTAATCCTGTTCGTCCAGCTCCCGCTGGGCCGCGGCCGCAGCTTTCCGCGTCCGGTCCGCGGTCTTGGCGGCGGACACCAGATCCTCCTCGGCTGCTTCCGTCTTACGGTCCGTCGAGGTGATTTCCCGTTCCAGGTCCTCGATGCGCCGCTTCAGTTCGGCCAGCTCGCCCACCAGTTCATCCCGCCGGTTCTGCAGCTGGTCCAGCCGGTCCAAAACTTTTTGTTCCGTAGCCTCCGCGTCTTTTTTGCGCTGCTCCGCCTTGTCCAGCGCCGCCTTCGCCTGCCGGCGGCGCCGGTC
>NZ_JBNHHB010000252.1:0-6526 GCF_059091905.1 Arthrobacter sp. Dra40 | reverse complement strand
TGTCCAACGTGGACCTGTCCCAGGAATTCACCAACCTGATCGTCGCGCAGCGCGGCTTCCAGGCCAACGCCCGCATCATCACCACCTCCGACGAAGTACTTCAGGAACTGACCAACCTGAAGCGCTAGGTTTCGGAGCTCTTGCCTGCCTATTAGGTAAGCCAAGGAGATAGCCCTGCCCGGACATCGGTTCCGGTCAGGGCTATCTTTATGAACTCCCTGGATCTCGTTTCCCCCATCGTGACCGCTTAGAGCGCTCAGCGCCGCTGAAGCGGATAAAAACCGCGGCGGGTGGCAGCCGGAGTAGGAACAAAACCGCCCCCACACAACCAGCGCTGTCGATGTCGCAGCAGACGCTGAGTGATCGGCGGGCATGGATCTTCAACAGAGGGTGTCCGACTCTTGGATTCTGCCCCTAACGGGAGGACGATTAAAGGACCGATACGAAGGAGGTTTGAGATGTGCTACGCCTCGAATAGAGATTTCGGTTGGGGTTCTAGAAAGGAAACCGAGCGCAAGCCGGAAACCCGTCAGGGAGACCGGGATACTGCGAGCGAGACCTGGACAAAGTCCGACGACTCCGAAGTCAAGGCTTTCCTTGACCAGACCACCGTGGAAGAGCCGACCAGGGACCGGACCACATAGCCGAAAACGGTAGCGAGCCAGCGAAGCCCCGCATTAATTTCTGCGGGGCTTCACTTCGCCCAGTTCGTTGCCGTGCCGGTTGATCTGGAAGGGACGCGGGCCCCGCGGCTCTCCGGCATGGAAGCGTGGACAGTCACCACGTGGGAGCTCGCGAAGAGTGCGGGACTGCCTGCGGTCCACTTCCCCTACACAATGGGCTCGTTCGATGGCGGGTCGAATGTGTGTACGAATAAAATGTGGGTATGGTACTTGCACCGTTGGACCGCACCCGGGAGCTGGAGGGATCCCTCGCCGAGGTGCGAGTCCTGCTGCAGGACGTGGCCGCCCGCTTCACGCTTGTGTCCGGTGCCCTGAGCACCCGGGACCTGGCCACTACGGTAGCGGCGGTCGAGGACGTGTCAAAGACCGTGGAGTTCCTGCAGGCCGCCGGCGCCCATGCCGTGGAACTGGCCGACATTGCCGCCCACGGCGAAACCACCACTTTGCCGGGCGCGCTCGCCGATGCGACGGGCCCCGCGGGGGACTGGGCCGACCCCGCGGCAGCCATCAACAGAGCTGGCGGCACCGGCGACGCCAGCGGCACCGCAGTGGCCGGGCGGCCCGGGCAGGGGCAGCCGCAGCGCCGACGGAAGACGGAGTTCAGGAACAATGCGGAGTATCTGCGCTCCCGGCTCGGGATCGGCATCGTGGAGGCGCGGCGCCGCCTGCGCGTGGGCAAGGCCGTCACCGCCCCGGTGCGGTTTGACGGGGAACTCGGTGCCGCGTCGCTGCCGGCCCTGGCACAGGCCATGGCCGGCGGCGAGGTCAGCGGCCACGCAGCGGTTCTGGTCACCGATTCAATCGGCAGGGCCCGGCACGCGGCCACCGCGGAGACCTTGCAGGCGATGGAGGAATCACTGGTCCGGCAGGCCCGCGAGGGCGACGCGGACACGCTGGTGATGATCGCCAGGACGTGGGAAACGGCTGTCGACCAGGACGGCGCCGAACCGTCGGAGGAGGAACTGCGCGCCCGGCAGGGCATGTTCTACCGCGGCCGGCGCCGGGGACTTCACCAATTCGTGATCAATACCACCGATGACCAGTACGAAGCCCTGGCCACCGTGATGAACAGCGCCGCGAACCCGCGGATCCGCTCCGACGCCATCGAAACAGCCGCCACCGGTGGCCGGCCTGAAGGGCGCCCCGCCGGAGCCGACGCCGAGTCGGACGCCGGATCCCCTGCAGGACCCGACGCAGGACCGGAAGCCGGGCCGGAGGTGTCGTGCACCGAGAACGCCGGGTCCACTGAAACGGGCGGGGCAGGCGCGGCTGGCCCGGATAGCTGCGGGGCTGCCGAACACGGTCACCGTCACAGTCACGGTGAGGTGGATCCGGCCGTGGTGGCGGGCTTGGACGGCTTCACCCGGGCGCAGAAGCTTCTGGCCGGCCTGATTGGTGCCTGCCGGATCGCGCTGAATGTTGACAAGCTCCCGGACTCGGGTGGACATCGGACCCAGGTGATCGTCACCGCCGGGTATGAACAGCTTCTCGGATTGCTCTCCGGCGGGGGCAGCGCAGTGTTCAACGGCCCTCTCTCGGCCAAGACCGTGCGCCGGATGGCCTGCGACGCCGAAATCATCCCGGCGATCCTGGGCTCACAAGGCGAGGTGCTGGACCTGGGCCGGTCCCAACGGTTCTTTAGCCGGGCCATCCGCCGCGCACTGCTGCTGCGGGACAAAGGTTGCGCCTTCCCCGGCTGCACCATGCCCGCTTTCTGGACCGAAGCGCACCACATCGTGCCGTGGTGGGCCGGCGGCCGGACGGACGTGACCAACGGGGTGTGCCTGTGCAGCCTCCACCATGACCTGGTCGAGCAAGGCAACTGGGAAATTCACGTCAGCGGCGGGATCCCGTGGTTCACCCCGCCCGGTTACATCGACCCGGACCGAAAACCGCTGCGAAACACGTACTGGCAAACCCGCGTCCCGGCCCAACCGCTCCAGCCCGCCTAACGAACCGGCGCCACCGCGCTATTCGCACAGGCACACGAGCACGCAGGACGGGACTGGTCGGACCCAACCGGAGTGGCGGCTCGGACGTTCTCGCCGGCACACATCGAGCGATCTTTCGGGGTCGGCGGGCAGCTTTGGTTAGAGGGGAACCATCCGGTCCGAGGTGCAGGAAAGCCGGTGCTGTCGGCTGGCGGCCGCTTCAAGCCCACGGGTGCCGCGCGACACATGTGACAAGGGGTCCGGGCACCTAACCGCGGGCCGCTCGCGGCCGAAGGTAGTAGGTAGCGGCTCACCGGGAGCCCTCGAGAGACCTGGGACGGGCCAATGATCGTTGTAACGCGGCTGAATGACAGCCAGTTTGCGGTCAACCCTGACCTGATTGAGCGCATCCATGCCAACCCGGACACCACGTTGGTGATGGTCGATGGCGCCAAGTACATCGTCACGGAGACGTTGAGCCAGGTCATTGAGATGATCGCCAGTTACCGCGCCTACGTGCTGCATCTGGCCCGTGAGCTGCCGCCTTCAGTCCACCAGCACGGCCACCCCCAGCTCGGCCTTGTTCCACCGGCCGCGCCGGTCCCCGGAGAAGACTTTCGGGATTCCGGCAACACTGTGCCGCTGCGCCCTAGGAATACGTAAATGGATCCCGCAACACTTATTGGCCTCCTCCTGGCCTTCGGCTCGCTCTATGCCATGATCACCCTCGAGGGTGCCCACGTTGAGGCGCTCCTCATCCCGGCCCCGATGATCCTTGTCTTCGGTGCCACGATTGCCGTAGGTCTGGCCAGCACCACGCTGAGGGACGGCATGCAGGCGATCAAAACGCTGCCGCGTGCGTTCACCGGCAAGGTCGCGAAGCCGCAGGTCGTCATCGACCGCGTGGTGGAACTGGCCGAAAAGGCACGCAGCGAGGGCCTGCTCGCGCTGGATGCGGAAGCCACCGAGGAAAAGGACCCGTTCATGCAGCGGGCGCTGCAGAACATTGCCGACGGAACCGACGGCGAGGAGCTGCGGATCCTCCTCGAGGATGAGATCAGCACGAAGGCTCGCGCCGATCGCCAATCGTCCAAGTTCTATATGAGCATGGGCGGCTACGCACCGACGATTGGCATCATCGGCACCGTCGTATCGCTCACCCACGTGCTGGAAAACCTCTCCACTCCGGATACCTTGGGGCCGATGATTGCGACGGCGTTCGTCGCAACGCTGTGGGGATTGCTGTCCGCGAACTTCATCTGGTTGCCGATCGGCGGCAAGCTGAGGCGCTTGTCGGATCTGGAAACTGAACGTATGACCCTCCTGATGGAAGGCATGCTGGCGGTTCAGGCCGGCAGCCAGCCACGGCTGCTCGGGGAGCGGCTGCGGGCCATGGTGCCTGCGCACGAAATGGACACCGGAAAGCCCGGCAAGGACAACAAGCCCGGCAAGTCCGACAACAAGCCAGAGGCCAAGGCCGCATGAAGCCCCGGCGCCCGCGCCGGCCGCTCGGCGAGGAAGAGGACGAGCACCCGGACGAACGGTGGATGGCGTCCTATATGGACATGGTCACCGTGCTGATGTGTATGTTCATCGTGCTCTTCGCCATGTCTACGGTTGATGCGGCCAAGTTCCAGCAGCTGGCCAATTCACTCGCGACGGGGTTCGGCGTGGTCCGCACCCAGACCGTTGATACGGCAGAGGGTGTAGTGGTTCCTCCGGAGCTTATCGACGAGGAAGGCCAAGGGTTCACCAGCGGCGACGCCAAGGAGGACACCGAGGGCGAGCAGAAAACCGATCTGGACGTTGCCATCAAGGAAGTCAACGACCTGCGCAACATCCAGCAGAAGATTACCCAGGGGCTCCGCAAGGAAGGCCTCGACAAGGCGGTCCGTTTCCAGCTGGACGAACGCGGCCTCACCGTGCGCTTGATCGGCAGCGAGACATTCTTCGAGCCCGACTCGCCGGTGCTGACCCGGCAGACCATCAAGATCCTCAACGTGGTGGGGCCGGTGCTGAAGCCCGTTGGCTACGAGCTGAAGGTGGAAGGCCATACGGCGCAGGTGCGCCATCTGGATCCGAACGCCTTGGACTGGGAACTGTCGTCCGAGCGTTCCGTGAACGTCCTGCGCCATCTGGTGGAGGACAGCGGAGTGGTGTCGAACCGTATCTCCGCCGTTGGTTTCGGTGAGTCCAGGCCGTTAACCACCAGCGGCAGCGACGAGGACCTGGCGATGAACCGCCGCGTCGACATCGTGGTGCTCTCCGGCCAGCCTGAGGCCATCCGCAATCTGATCCCCGAAATCCTCAAGGATCCTGCCGGCGCTGCCAAAGAAGCAGCAGTTCAACGTGCCGAAATGGCCAAGAGGGCGGCAGAAGCTGAAACCGCGGAAAAGGCAGAAGCCGAGGCCAGCGAATCAGCCTCCGCCGAATCCAAGCCGGCCGAACGGGTGGCTGGCGAACCGAGTGGCGGAAGCTCAAGGGGCGAAGTCGTGACCGGTACCGACCGCGCCGTCGGGCCGGGCCCCAACGCCACCTATGCGCCGGCTCCGGTGGGGCAATCCGACTAAAACCTGCCAGGGTCCGGCGGCGGACGCGGGGTGAAAATCATCCAGCATCCAGTGCCGGACCGGCAGGAGTAGGGCATCCTTCCATGCTGACCAGCCGCCAACATCAAGCGGCGGGGCGAACGGATGGGGGAGCCATCGGTCCGCACCGCATTATTCAAACTGCTAACGCGCGGGATCCTTCGGCCGATAGTGCCAGCTGTGACGGTCCAGGAACATGTGCAATCTAGCGCGCCCGAAAAGCCGGCCAGAGCCGTCGAAGTTTACGACTTCCGGCGGCCAACAACTCTGGCGCGCGAGCACTCCCGCGTGCTGGAACTGGCCTTCGAAACTTTTGCCCGCCAGTGGGGCACCCAGCTGACCGCAAAGGTCCGCGTGATCTGTACGGTCACGTCGGAGCAGGTCCAGATGCAGACCTACGACGAGTACGCGGCCTCGTTGCCGGCCAGTACCGCGATGGTGCTCTGCGCGCTGGACGACATCACCGGCAAGGCAGTGATCCAGTTCCCGACCAGGGCCGCAATGACCTGGGTGGACCATATGCTGGGCGGGAACGGCAGCCACGACTACCCGGACCGCAAGTTCACCCAGATTGAGCAGGCACTGGTCAGCCGGCTGATGGAAGACGCGCTGGAGGACCTGCGCTACTCGCTCGGTTCCCTGCTCACCACGCCCATCAGCCTGGACCAGATCCACTACAACTCGCAGTTTGCGCAGGCGGCGGCGACCAACGACTTGATGATCGTGGCCACCTTCGAGATCCGCGTGGGCGACCTGTCCGTGCCGTCCACCGTCGCCATCCCGGCGGAGGTGCTGCTGACCCAGCTGCGCGATTCGTTCGCGATGAGCAGCCCGGCCAACGCCCGCAAGCTGCTGGAGACCCAACTGGTCCAGATTCCAGTGGATGTGGCCCTGCAGTTTGCCCCCATGCGGGTCCGCCCTGGCCAGGTGCTCGATCTGGCCGTGGGCGACCTGTTGCCGCTGCCGCACCCGCAACACCGCCCGCTGGATGTTGCCGTCAACGGCGAGTGCCTGGCCCATGCTGCGGTGGGCGCGAACGGCAACCGCCTGGCCGGAGTCATTGTTACAACCGAGGAGAACGCCCGATGACACAGACCCAGACCCTTCAGGCTGCTGCCGCCGACGCGCTCCTGGGGCTGCTGCCCACCAACACTCCGCTCTATGCGGTGCGCCAGGACGAAGGCGGGCCCCTGCCCGGACAGGTGGCCTCCGCCGTCGTCGGCTCCTTTGTGGGCGGCACCTCCGCCGATATGGCCCTGGTAGTGGCCGACCAGGCCGCGCTGGCCGCGGCCGCTGGCACTGATTCCCCGCTGGTCTCGGCTGC
>NZ_JBNHHB010000251.1:0-6537 GCF_059091905.1 Arthrobacter sp. Dra40 | reverse complement strand
GGCTGCCCGTTGTGGCTACTCCCACTCGATGGTTCCCGGCGGCTTGCTCGTCACGTCGAGCACCACGCGGTTGACCCCGTCCACTTCATTGGTGATCCGGTTCGAGATCCTCGCGAGCAGGTCGTAGGGAAGACGCGACCAATCAGCGGTCATTGCGTCCTCGGACGAGACCGGGCGAAGCACGATGGGGTGCCCGTAGGTACGGCCGTCGCCCTGCACGCCCACGCTGCGCACGTCCGCCAGCAGAACCACCGGCATCTGCCAGACCTCCTGGTCCAGGCCGGCAGCAGTCAGCTCGGCGCGGGCAATCGCGTCGGCCTTGCGCAGCAGGTCCAGGCGCTCCTGGGTGACCTCGCCGATGATCCGGATGCCCAGGCCCGGGCCGGGGAACGGCTGTCGGCCTACGATCTCGGCCGGCAAGCCCAGCTGCGCACCGACGGCACGGACCTCGTCCTTGAACAGCGTACGCAGCGGCTCGACGAGCTCGAACTGCAGGTCCTCGGGCAATCCGCCGACGTTGTGGTGGCTCTTGATGTTCGCGGCACCCTCGCCGCCGCCGGATTCAACCACGTCCGGATAGAGCGTTCCCTGCACCAGGAACTTCACGGACTCCCCCTCGGCGGCAGCCTCGGCCAGCACTGCTTTCTCGGCGGCTTCGAAGGCGCGGATGAACTCGCGGCCGATGATCTTGCGCTTGGTTTCCGGGTCGGTGACGCCGGCCAGCGCGGACAGGAAGCGCTGCTGTTCATTGGCTACGTGCAGCTTCACGCCGGTCGCGGCGACGAAGTCCCGTTCCACCTGCTCGGCTTCACCTTCTCGCAGCAGCCCGTGGTCCACGAAAACGCAGGTCAGCTGGTCGCCGACCGCGCGCTGCACCAAGGCGGCGGCCACGGCAGAGTCCACGCCGCCGGAGAGCCCGCAAATGACGCGGGCGTCGCCGATCTGGGCGCGGATGCGCTCCACCTGCTCCTCCACAATGTTGCCGGTGGTCCAGTTCGGTTCCAGCCCTGCACCGCGGAACAGGAAGTTCTCCAGCACCCGCTGGCCGTGGGCCGAGTGCTTGACCTCCGGGTGCCACTGCACGCCGTACAGCTTTTTCTCGTCGTTTGCGAAGGCAGCCACCGGGGCGCCGGCGGTGCTGGCGAGCACCTCGAAGCCCGCAGGCGCCTCCTGCACGGAATCGCCATGGCTCATCCAGGTGTCCTGGGTGGCCGGCACGCCGGCCAGGATCGACCTGCCCTCGCCCACGGCGGTGGCAGCGGTAGCGCCGTATTCGCGCAGGCCGGTCTTTGCCACCTTGCCGCCCAGCGCATTGGCCATGGCCTGGAAGCCGTAGCAGATGCCGAACACGGGGACGCCGGCTTCGAACAGGTCTGCACCGACCCTGGGCGCTCCTTCGGCGTACACGCTGGAAGGTCCGCCGGAGAGGATGATCGCCGCGGGGTTCCTGGCCATCAGCTGTTCGGTGGTGAAAGTGTGCGGGACGATTTCGGAATACACGTTGGCTTCGCGTACGCGGCGGGCAATCAGCTGCGCGTACTGGGCCCCGTAGTCGACGACGAGGACAGGCCGGTGGTCCGTATTGGCGGGAGGAGTAGTCACCATTACAGGATAGTCGCCGCTTCCGTTGGGCACGCACTTTGCCGTACGCCTTGCCGGCGTGAGGTAGGGCACGGCGGGTGCGCGGCTGCCGTCAGTAGCGTTTGGCAGCCTCGGGATGGGCGGCCAGTTCCTGCTCCACCTCGCGGTGCACCTTGCGCTCCAGGATGATGGACAGGAAGGGGATCACGCCGCCCAGGGCGATCAGCACGAACCTGGTGAACGGCCAGCGCATCAGCGACCAGAGCCGGAAGTCCGCGATCAGGTACAGCACGTACAGCCATCCGTGCGCGATCAGCACTGCGATGGACAGGTTCACTCCGCTGTCGACCGCCGCCGGTTCCGCCTGCGCCAGCCCGAAGCCAAAGGCCTCGCCGGTCACCGTGTTGGTGCCGCCGGCGAACAGGAACAGGTTGAAGCCGTACCGCAGCACCATCTCCACGCACAGCAGCAACAGCATGGTACCGGTGATGTAGGAGGTGACCTTGTAGAAGGTTAGGGCGGAGCGGATCTGGGTGTGGGTACCGCCGAAGCGGCGCTTGACGGGGCGCGGGGACGCGGCGGAGCGGTCGGGGGCGTTTTCTGTCACGGGGGCTACCTCGTTGAATGTGGTGTGTGGCTGGGGCTGGTCTGGCCGGCGGCGTGGCCGCCGGCTTGAGTCGTGCCGGCGGGGCCCGGGGCGTCTCCGCGGGCAGCGTCGGCGTCACCTGCTGCGTGGCGGGCGGCCTCGGCGGCGTCTTCGGCTGCTTCGAGGTCGCGGCGGTAGTCATCAGCCACCAGCCGCCACCACAGGAAAATGGCGAATCCGGCGAACACCACCCATTCCACGGCGTAGAAGATGTTCATCCAGTTGACCGGCGCTTCCTGCGGCTGAGGTCCAATGACCACCGGCTGCATGGCCGTGCCGTCCGTCGCCGGGCCCAGGTCCTTGCCGGCAACCGTGAAGCCGGTCCCGACCACAAAGCCGGAATAGCAGGGGGCGTCCCAGCGGTTGATCAGCTCAGCCGCGGACAACGAAGCGACTTGCCCGGCGGGCCGGTTTCCGGGCAGCGGGGCTTCGGTGGGCAGCAGGCGCCCGACGACGGTCGCGTCACCTTCCGGAGCCGGAGCGGCGTCCGCCGGCTGTTCGACCCAGCCGCGCACTACCGGGATCAGCACGCCTTCGCCGAACTGCTCCACGCCGTCCACTGCAAACGGGTCCACCACCCAGTACCCTGTTTCGCCGTGCTGCAGGCGGTTCTGGACCAGTACCTGCCCGCCGGGGACAAAGCTGCCGTTGAAGGTCACCATTTGATCCGCGGTGGCGGCCGTCATGGGAACACCCGGTGTGAAAACGTCGGTGAGCGGCTTGACGGATTCCGTCTCCCCCGGGGGCGGCGGCGGTTCGCTCCGGGACGTGGAGAACTGCCACTGGCTCAGCAGCACGAACACCGTGGACAGGGCGAGTGCAAGCACCAGAGCCGCGATCCAGCGGGGTTTGAGGGCAGTCTTCAACACCCATTAAAGGTACTTCGCAACCTTGTAGAAAACGAATCCTGCGCGGCCTGCTCAGGCCAGCGGGACGATGTCGTCAACGCCCATCCGGGCGCTGTCGGCCAAGACGTCGTCGGGCTGCTCCTGGCTGAGCCGTTCGGCTTCCACGCGGGCCAGATAGTGCTTCACTTCGCGCTCCACCTGCTCTTCGCTCCAGCCCAGCAATGGCGCCATCAGGTTGGCGACGACCGGTGCGGCGGAGACTCCGCGGTCCCACGCCTCGATGGAGATCCGGGTCCGCCGGGTCAGGACGTCGTGGATGTGCCGGGCTCCTTCGTGCGTGGTCGCGTAGACGACTTCGGCCGCCAGATAGTCGTCTGCACCGGGCAGCGGTTCGGCCAGATCCGGCTGCCCGGTGATGATGTCCAGCACCTCGTCAGCCATCGACCCGTAGCGGTTAAGCAGGTGCTCCACCCGGGCCACGTGAATGCCCGTCCGGTCCGCCGTACGGCTGCGCTTGTTCCACGCTGCCCGGAAGCCGGCAGCGCCGAGCAGCGGAATGGTGTCCGTGCAGCTGGGCGGCACCCGCTCGTCGAGTGCGCGCGCTGCCTCATCGACTGCGTCCTTGGCCATCACCCGGTAGGTGGTGTACTTGCCTCCGGCCACCACCACCAGCCCCGGGACCGGGTGTGCCACCACATGTTCGCGCGAGAGCTTTGCCGAGGACTCGTTCTCACCCGCCAGCAGCGGCCGCAGCCCGGCGTAGACGCCTTCGACATCCTCCCGGGTGAGCGGGCGCTGGAGCACTTGGTTGACGTGTTCCAGCAGGTAGTCGATGTCCTTGGACGAGGCGGCGGGATGGGCCTTGTCCAGATTCCAGTCAGTGTCGGTGGTGCCGATGATCCAGTGCCGCCCCCACGGTATGACGAACAGCACGGACTTCTCGGTGCGCAGAATCAAGCCCACCGTGGACTGGAACCGGTCACGGGGCACCACCAGGTGTATCCCCTTGGAGGCGCGCACGCTCAGCTGTCCGCGTTCGGTGACCATCGCCTGGGTTTCGTCCGTCCAGACGCCGGTGGCATTGACCACCTGCTTGGCCCGGATATTGAACTCGCTGCCGTCCTCCTGGTTGCGTACCCGGGCACCCACGACGCGTTCGCCCTCGCGCAGGAAGTCGATGACTGCCAGGCGGTTTGCCGCGTGCGCGCCGAATGCCGCGGCGGTGCGGACCACGTTGACGACCAGCCGGGCGTCGTCCACCTGGGCGTCGTAGTAGCGGATGGAGCCCACCATGGCGTCCTTCTTCAGGCTGGGGGCAGCCCGGAGGGTTCCGCGCCGCGACAGGTGCTTGTGGAAGGGGACGCCGCGGCCGCGTCCCGTGGCGACGGCCAGCGCGTCGTACAAGGCCACGCCGGCGCCCACGTAGGGACGCTCCACGAACCGCTTGGTCAGCGGATACAGGAACGGCACCGGCCGCACCAGATGCGGCGCGATGCGCTCCAACAGCAGCCCGCGTTCCTGCAGCGCCTCGCGGACCAGTGCGAAGTCCAGCATCTCCAGATACCGGAGCCCGCCGTGGATCAGCTTGGAAGACCGCGACGACGTCCCCGAGGCCCAGTCCCGCGCCTCCACGATGCCCACATCCAGTCCTCGGGTGACCGCGTCCAGAGCGGCCCCGGCCCCCACCACGCCGCCGCCGACGATCAGCACGTCCAGCTCGGCGCCGCGCTCCTGGGTGGCGCGCAAGGCGGCCAGCGCCTGCTCGCGGCTTTCGGGACTCAACGCACCAGTGGTCATCGCCTATCAGCCTCCCAGCATCGGATCAGTCTCCGGTTTGGATCGGTGCCAGCACCACTTCGCAGCGCTGGAACTCTTTCAGGTCCGAATATCCGGTGGTCGCCATCGACCGCCGCAGCGCACCGACCAGGTTGGAGGTGCCGTCGGTGTGGTTCGACGGCCCGTGCAGCACACGTTCGAGCGGACCGACCGTTCCCACGTTCACCCGGTCGCCCCGGGGCAGTTCGTCGTGGTGGGCCTCCTGGCCCCAGTGCCAGCCGCGGCCCGGTGCCTCTTCGGCGCGGGCCAGCGCCGATCCCAGCATGACGGCGTCTGCTCCCATCGCGATGGCCTTGACGATGTCCCCGCTGAAGCCCAGGCCGCCGTCGGCGATGACGTGGACGTAGCGGCCACCGGATTCGTCCATGTAGTCCCGGCGGGCGGCAGCCACATCGGAGATCGCCGACGCCATCGGGGCGTGGATGCCCAGGGCGCGGCGCGTCGTCGTCGTCGCTCCCCCGCCGAAGCCGACCAGCACACCGGCCGCCCCGGTCCGCATCAGGTGCAGGGCCGGGGTGTAGCCGGCCGCGCCGCCCACAATCACCGGGACATCCAGCTCATAGATGAACTGCTTCAGGTTCAGCGGTTCCTGCGTTTTGGACACGTGCTCGGCGGAGACGGTGGTGCCGCGGATCACGAAGACGTCGACGCCGGCGGCCAGCACCGTCTTGTAGAACTCCTGGGTACGCTGCGGAGTGAGCGAGCCTGCCACCGTCACGCCCGCTTCGCGGATCTCGGCCAGCCGGGAAGTGATCAGTTCCGGCTGTACCGGCGCGGAATACAGCTCCTGCATGCGCTTGGTCGCCGCCGGGCTGAAGTTCTCCGTGCCCAGCGCGGCAATCTCGTCCAGCACCGGCAGCGGATCCTCATAGCGGGTCCACAGGCCCTCAAGGTTGAGTACGCCCAGGCCGCCGAGCTTGCCCAGGGCAATGGCGGTGGTCGGCGACATGACCGAGTCCATCGGCGCGGCGATGACCGGAGCGTCGAACTTGTACGCGTCAATCTGCCAGCTGACGGAGACGTCCTTCGGGTCGCGCGTCCGGCGCGAGGGGACGATCGCCACGTCATCGAGGGAGTAGGCTCGACGCCCACGCTTGCCACGGCCAATTTCAATCTCATAAGTCACGGCTCTAGGTTATCCCACGGCTGGAACGGTTCACCTTGTGGCGGGCAGAAAGAGGCGCCTCGCCGGCGCCCAGCTGCCTGCGTCCCGCCACCCGCTTAACACGAAAGGCGCCGCCCCCCGGTGCGGGGAACGGCGCCCTCACGGGCTGCGGGACTACCGCTTGTAGTTCGGTGCCTCCACGGTCATCATGATGTCGTGCGGGTGGGATTCTTTCAGCCCGGCCGCCGTGATCCGGACAAACTTGCCCTTGGCCTTCAGCTCGGCAACGTTGCGGGCGCCGGTGTAGAACATGGTCTGGCGGAGGCCGCCGACCAGTTGGTGCGCGACGGCGGACAGCGGGCCGCGGTACGGAACCTGGCCTTCAATGCCCTCGGGGATGAGCTTCTCGTCGTCCGGAACGTCCGCCTGGAAGTAGCGGTCCTTGGAGTAGGACGTGTTCTTGCCGCGGGTCTGCATGGCGCCCAGGGAGCCCATGCCGCGGTAGGCCTTGAACTGTTTGC
>NZ_JBNHHB010000250.1:0-6559 GCF_059091905.1 Arthrobacter sp. Dra40 | reverse complement strand
GCCCCCGTCCGGGGCGCGGCCTCTGTAAAATGTACGGGCTCTGAATGGGCTTAGGAGAACCAGATACCGATCTCGCGCTCGGCGGACTCGGGCGAGTCGGAGCCGTGCACCAGGTTCTGCTGCACCTTCACGCCCCAGTCGCGGCCGAAGTCGCCGCGGATCGTTCCCGGAGCGGCCGTCGTCGGATCGGTGGTGCCGGCCAGGGACCGGAAACCCTCGATCACGCGGTGCCCCTCGAACACGGCAGCAGCAACCGGGCCCGAGAGCATGAACTCGACCAGCGGCTCATAGAAGGGCTTGCCGACGTGCTCTTCGTAATGCTGTTCCAGCAGTTCGCGCGTGGCGCTGACCAGCTTCAGTTCGACCAGCGTGTAGCCCTTGGCCTCGATGCGGGCCAGGATGCTGCCGGTGAGGCCCCGGGATACCCCGTCGGGTTTGACCAGTACCAGCGTGCGTTCAACGCTCACAATTTCTCCTCATTCGCTTCACGATTAGGTCTGAAAACCCCGTTCAATCCTACGGGACGCCACCGCAGCCCGGTCAGGGCGCCGTCGTCGCCCGCCGTGCCGCAGCGCAGCCCAGGCGCCGCCGTCAGCAGCGCGGTCAGGCGCCGCCGTCATTCACAGCGCCGCAGTTCAGGCGCCGCCGTCAGCAGCGCGGTCAGGCGCCGCCGTCGTTCACAGCGCCGCAGTTGAGGCGCCGCCGTCGTCCGCCTCGCCGCAGCGCAGCTCAGACGCCGCCCGTCGTCCCCCGTCGTCCACAGCGCCGCAACTCAGGCTCCGCCGTCGCCCGCCGTACCGGCGCCCTGGCCATGCTGGCGCTCCCACTCGGCCTGCTCGGCATCGCGCTGCGCGTTCTCGCGGTCCAGCCGGCCGCCCGTGCGCACCGCATACCACCAGGACAGCGCGAAGAGGACGCCGACGACGAACATCACCGGTTCGATGAACCCGGTGGCGATCAGCAGCACCTGCAGCACCCAGCCGATGGCGTAGCCGGTCGGGCGGCGCAGCAGTGCGCAGCAGAGCACCAGCACAGCGCACAAGCCGATCCCCAGCCCGAGGATCAGCGCCGGCGGCACATCGTTGCGGTAGAGCCCGAACACCACCAAGGTGGCGAAGAAGGCAACGAAGGCTTCCAGCAGGAGCACCGTGGAGGCGAACATCGTCTTGATCGAGCGCCGTTTCTTGGGCGCGTCCGGACGCCATTCGCGCTGGGCTTTGGTCAGTTTGGCCATGGATCTTGTTACTTTCCTAGCAGAATGCGGGCGTCGGCGACCAGGGTGATGGACCCGGTGATCAGCACGCCGCCGGAGAGGTCGTTGTTGGCTTCGGCCCGGCCCACCGCCCACTCGATGGCGTCGTCCAGCCGGGGTGCAATGTGGACGGCGTTCTCCGGGAACCCGGCCGCCATGGCATCCTCGGCCAGCTGCTCAGCGGGAATGGCACGCGGGGAGTTGGACTCGGTGACGCAGATTTCGTCGGTGAGGTCCCGGAACTGCTCACGCAACTGTTCCAGCAAACCGACGGCGTCCTTCTCCTGCAGAACGCCAACCACCGGGACCAGCTTGGTGAAGTTGAACGCTTCGAGCACTGCCTGCGCACTGGCCTTCATCCCGTCGGGATTGTGGGCGGCGTCGACGATGATCGTCGGGGCGGTCCGGACCACTTCCAGCCGGCCGGGCGAGGTCACCTCCAGGAAGGCTTCGCGGAGTACTTCCACGTTGAGTTCCTTCTCGCCGCCGCCCAGGAATGCCTCCAGCGCCGCCACCGCGACAGCGGCGTTCTGTGCCTGGTGCGCGCCGTGCAGCGGCAGCAGCAGGTCCGGGTAGCGGCCTGCCAGTCCATTGATGGTCAGCTGCTGGCCGCCGACGGCCACCGTGCGGGACTCGACGCCGAATTCCACGCCTTCGAACCGGAACGGTACGTTGAGGTCCCTCGCCTGTTCCAACAACACCTGGGCCGCGTCCAGCGGCTGGGCTGCGCTGATCAAAAACCCGCCGCTCTTGATGATGCCGGCCTTCTCCCGCGCGATGTCCCCGGTGGTGTCGCCCAGCAGGTCCGTGTGGTCCAGCGAGATCGGCGTGATCACCGAAACCGCGCCGTCCACTACGTTCGTGGCGTCGGTGATGCCGCCCAGGCCCACCTCGATCACGGCCACTTCCACCGGTTCATCGGCGAAGATGGCGATGGCCAGGATGGTCACGCACTCGAAGTAGGTCAGGCGCGGCTCGCCCTGGGCGTTCAGCTCCTGGTCCACAATTTCCAGATACGGCCGGATTTCGTCCCAGACCCGGACGAACGTTTCGTCCGCGACGGGCGCCCCGTCAATGCTGATCCGTTCCGTGACCTTGGACAGGTGCGGGCTGGTGTAGCGGCCGGTCCGCAGTCCGTGGGCCCGCAGCCCGGCCTCGATGATCCGGGCCGTGGAGGTCTTGCCGTTGGTTCCGGTCAGGTGGATGCTGGCGAAGGCCTTGTTGGGTTCGCCCAGGATGTCCATCGCCCGGAACAGCGGGTCCATCCGCGGCTCCATTTTGTTTTCCGGAGCCCGGCCCAGCAGTTCCGCGTAGACGCTCTCGACGCCGAATTCATCACTCATGCTTGGTGCCCCTTAGGATCCGGTCTTTTCCACGGACACGGCGTCGCCGTCTCCGGCCACCAGGACAAGGTCCACGGTGAGGGTTTCCTGCGAGACCAGCTCCTGGTGCAGGGTCAGCGCATCCAGGACGGATTGGTCAGCCGTCACCGTGGTGCGGATGCGGTCGCTGACCACCAGACCGGCATCCTTGCGTGCCTGCTGGATGCTGCGCACGTAGTCGCGGGCCACGCCTTCGGCCTCGAGCTCCGCTGTCACGGTGGTGTCCAGTACCAGGAACCCGCCGCCGGGCAGCATGGTGACGGCCGTACCGGCTGCCGCATCGTCGGCCACGACGGTTTCCAAGGTGTACTCCGCAGGTTCCAGCAGCAGTCCCCCGGCGGTGACTGCGCCGTCGTCGTCCACCGACCAATCACCGGACTTGGCGGCCTTGATGGCCTGCTGCACGTTCTTGCCCAGCCGTGGGCCGGCCGCACGCGCGTTGACCACCAGCTTCTGCGAAATGCCGAACTCTTCCGGCGCCGCGTTCGCAGCGTCGATCAGCCGGACCGACTTGATGTTCAGCTCGTCCTGGATCATCACGGCGTACTGGCCGGAGAGCCGCTCCGCGCCCGGGACCACCACGGTCAGCGAGGCAAGCGGCAGCCGCACGCGCAGGTTCGCCGCCTTGCGCAGGCTCGAGCCGGACGAGCAGATCTGCCGGGTGGTGTCCATCAGCTCGACCAGTTCGGCCAGTTGCGGGAACGCGGCGGCGTCGGGCAGGTCGGTCAGATGGACCGAGCGTCCGCCGGTCAGCCCGCGCCAGATCTCCTCGGTGACCAGCGGCAGCAGCGGAGCAGCCACGCGGCACACTGCTTCCAGCGCCGTGTAGAGCACGTCGAACGCATCACGGTCCTCGTCGAAGAACCGCTGGCGGGAACGGCGGACGTACCAGTTGGTCAGCGTGTCCAGGTACTGGCGCAGCGCGTCGCAGGCCCCGGAGACGTCGTAGGCGTCCAGCGCTGCCGTCATATCCCGGACCAGGTCCCCGGTGTTGGCCAGGACGAACTGGTCCAGCGATTCCATCCCCTTGATTCGGGCGGTATCGCCCAGGACGGAGACGGCCTCATGGCCGGCACCGCCGTTTGCGGAGTTGGTGTAGAGCTTGAAGAAGTGCCACACATTCCACAACGGCAGCATCACCTGGCGGACGCCGTCGCGGATGCCCTGCTCGGTGACGATCAGGTTGCCGCCGCGCAGGATCGGCGAGGCCATCAGGAACCAGCGCATGGCGTCGGAGCCGTCGCGGTCCAGCACCTCGGACACGTCCGGGTAGTTTTGCAGGCTCTTGGACATCTTCTGGCCGTCGGAGCCCAGGACGATGCCGTGGCTGATCACGTTGCGGAAGGCCGGGCGGTCGAACAGCGCGGTGGCGAGCACGTGCATGGTGTAGAACCAGCCACGGGTCTGGCCGATGTACTCGACGATGAAGTCCGCCGGGTTGTGGCTGTCGAACCAGTCCTTGTTCTCCATCGGGTAGTGCACCTGGGCGTAGGGCATCGAACCGGAGTCGAACCAGACATCCAGCACGTCCTCCACGCGGCGCATCATGGATTGCCCGGTCGGGTCGTCCGGGTTCGGACGGATCAGGTCATCGATGTACGGACGGTGCAGGTCCACCTCGCCGTCATGGTTGCGCGGCAGCGTGCCGAAGGCTTCCTCAAGCTCGGCCAGCGAGCCGTACACCTCGCGGCGCGGGTACTCCGGGTTGTCCGATTCCCATACCGGAATGGGCGATCCCCAGAAGCGGTTGCGGCTGATGGACCAGTCGCGGGCATTCTCCAGCCACTTGCCGAACTGGCCGTCCTTGACGTTTTCCGGGATCCAGTTGATCTGCTGGTTCAGCTCGACCATCCGGTCCTTGAACTTGGTCACCTCCACGTACCAGGACGAGATGGCGCGGTAGATCAGCGGGGTACGGCAGCGCCAGCAATGCGGGTAGCTGTGCTCGAAGCTGGCCTGGCGGACCAGCCGGCCGTCGGCCTTCAGCACGCGGGTAATCGGCTTGTTCGCCTCGAAGACCTGCATCCCCGCGATCTCGGCCAGCGGACCCTCGGCGAAGTTGGTCAGGAACCTGGCTCCCTCGTCCACGGACACGATCACCGGGATGCCGTTGTCTTCGCAGATCTTTTGGTCGTCTTCACCGAACGCGGGCGCCTGGTGGACCAGGCCGGTACCGTCGGTGGTGGTCACGTAATCGGCGACGACGATCTGCCAGCCGTTCCCGGTGCCCCATTTCTCGGCGTCCGTGTAGTAGTCCCAGAGCGGCTCGTACCGCAGCCCTGCCAACTGGGAGCCCGCGTAGGTGGCCGTCACCGCACCGGCGGCGGCAGCTGCGTCGTCGTACCCCAGATCCTTGGCGTAGGAGCCGAGCAGGTCCTCCGCGAGCAGGAATCTCTCCCCCGCAGCCTGCGTTCCGTGGGGGCCGGCCGGCAGCACCACATAGTTGATCCCGGGGCCGACGGCGAGGGCTGCGTTGGTCGGCAGCGTCCAGGGAGTGGTGGTCCAGGCGAGGGCGTTGACGCCGGCCAGCTCCGCGGCCAAGGGGTTCTCCGAGCCGTCCGCCCGGATCGGGAACGTGACCGTGACCGTCTGGTCCTGGCGCATCTTGTAAACGTCGTCGTCCATCCGCAGTTCGTGGTTGGACAGCGGAGTCTCGTCCCGCCAGCAGTACGGCAGCACGCGGAAGCCCTGGTAGGTCAGGCCCTTCTCGTGCAGCTGCTTGAAGGCCCAGATGACCGACTCCATGTAGTCGACGTTGAGCGTTTTGTAGTCGTTCTCGAAATCCACCCAGCGGGCCTGGCGGGTGACGTAGTTCTGCCATTCATCGGCGTACTTCATCACGGACGTGCGGCAGGCATCGTTGAACTTGTCGATGCCCATGGACAGGATCTGCTTCTTGTCCGTCATTCCCAGCTGCTTCATGGCCTCCAGCTCGGCCGGCAGCCCGTGCGTGTCCCAGCCGAAGCGGCGCTCCACCTTGTGGCCGCGCTGCGTCTGGTAGCGCGCCACGAGGTCCTTCACGTAGCCGGTCAGCAGGTGGCCGTAGTGCGGCAGCCCGTTGGCGAAGGGCGGGCCATCGTAAAAGACGAACTCATTGGAGCCGTCGCTGCCGGCATCGCGGGCATCGACTGAGGCTTGGAAAGTGCCGTCCTGCTCCCAGTATTTGAGCACCAGCTCCTCGATCTCGGGGAACTTGGGCGAGCTCTCGGCAGCGGCAGCGCCGGCGGTGGAGGCCTTGGGATAGATCTGTGGCATGTTCGTCATCCTGAAAAGACAGCTCGGCAAGTGTGGGTACGTCTGCGAGGACGTGTCCTGCTCCAGCGCATCCGGTCCGGCCTAAAAGCCGAATCGTGCTGCCGGGGCGGAACCCGCGGTACCACCTCACTTGCTGGCCTGGTGCGCCGGAAACGGCACACTGGGACAGCCACTCGTTCGCTGCTGTGACGGGCTTACCCGTCCGGTTCTACTGGGTCCAGAGGTTGGTCTGGACTGTTCTTCCGGAAGCTCACCGGTGATAGCCGGGTCAGCGCTTGTGACTCAAGTTTACGGCCACACCAACGCAACTGTCGAAACACGCCATTCCTTCCCGGGCCGTTTCGTTCGGGCCCACGGATGGCCTGACCGGTCTTTGCGCCAAAAAGCGGTGCTCTTGAGGAGCCGTCCCACAGCCCCGCTTCATGCCGCTCACCAAAAAGCGATGCTCTTGAGGAGCCGTCCCACAGCCCCGCTTCCTGCCGCATACCAGGGGTCCCATTGTCCGGCCCTAACTTCTGACCGCATCGTCAGGTGCTGCTCTGCCGCAATCAGAAGGGTGGCGGGGTGTCGTCCGGGGGCCCTGTTCGTGTTGGTTCTCTTGACCGGCTGCTTGTCCGTTTGTGGCGGCTTCTTGTCCGCTCTCATCCTCGACCGCTTGTCCGTTCCCGTG
>NZ_JBNHHB010000249.1:0-6639 GCF_059091905.1 Arthrobacter sp. Dra40 | reverse complement strand
GCACTGGACGGCAAAGCAGCAATCGTAACGGGGTCATCGCGCGGGATCGGCGCCGAGGTGGCCAAGCTCCTGGCAGCCGAAGGAGCAGCCGTGGTGGTGAACTACCGTCAGAAGGCGCCCCGCGCCAACAAGGTAGTGGCGCAGATCGAAGAAGCCGGGGGCCGCGCCGTCGCCGTTGCCGCCGACCTGACCGCGGCCGAGGGCTCGCAGGCACTGGTCGAAGCCGCCCAGACGAACTTTGGCGGCGTCGACGTGCTGGTGCTCAACGCCTCGGGCGGCATGGAGAGCAGCATGGGTGAGGACTACGCCCTGCGGCTCAACCGTGATGCGCAGGTGAACATGCTCAAGGCGGCCGCTGAAGTGATGCCTGCGGGCTCCCGCGTCGTGTTTGTCACCAGCCATCAGGCCCACTTCATCCGGACCGTGCCGACCATGCCGGAATACGAGCCGGTGGCCCTGAGCAAGCGTGCCGGCGAAGACGCGCTGCGCGGCCTCCTGCCGGAGCTGGAAGCCAAGGGCATCTCGCTGGTGGTCGTTTCCGGCGACATGATCGAAGGTACCGTCACTGCCACCTTGCTGGACCGTGCCCGCCCCGGCGCGATTGAAGCCCGCCGCGCCGAGGCCGGCAAGCTTTACTCGGTGGAGGAGTTCGGCGCGGAAGTGGCCAAGATGGTCACCGCCGATGTTCCCTCCGGGCACACCGAATACGTGGGCGGAGCCGGGTCCTTCCTGCAGGCCCAGGGGTAGGGCGCGCAGCTGGTCTGCCGGCCTCCCGGCCCGGGGCTTACTCCCGGACCAGCCTGCGTGCCGCCTCCGCAATGTGCGGCGCCGAGATGCCGGCGGCGCGGAGCAGGTCCTTCGGGGCCCCGGAGGTAGGCAAACCTTCCACGGCCAGACGGACCAGCTTGAGGTCCGGCACCCGTGCACCGGTCAGGGCATCGGCCACTGCCGACCCGAGCCCGCCCTCGGGATAGTGGTCCTCCACCGTGACCATCCGGCCGCCGGTGGCCCGGCAGGCGGCCAGCAGCGTGTCCTGGTCGATCGGCTTGATCGAATAAAGATCGATTACCCGTGCAGCGATGCCTTCATCGGCAAGCTGTGCGGCCGCGGCGAGGCACTCATGCAGGGTGACGCCCGCGCCGACGAGGGTGACGGCGTCCTCTGCGGTGGCCCCGTGCACCTTTGATCCTCCGATGGGGAACTCTTCGCCGGCCTCGTACAGTACCGGATAGTCCCCGCGGGTCGCCCGCAGGTAGCAGATGCCGGAGGTGTCCGCCATGGTCCGGATGAGGCGCGCGGTCGACGGTGCGTCCGCGGGGTAGAGGACGGTGGAGGTGTGGATCGCCCGCATGGCTGCCAGATCCTCGAGGGCCATTTGGGAAGGCCCGTCCTCGCCGATCTCGACGCCTGCATGGGTGCCCACCAGGCGGAGATCCACTTCGGACACGCCGGCCATCCGGATGAAGTCGTAGCCGCGGGAGACGAGGAACGCCGCAAAGCTGGCGGCGAACGACACATATCCGCGCACGGAGAGCCCCGCCGCAGCCGCGACCATCTGCTGTTCGGAGATGAACATTTCGAAAAACCGGTCCGGCGCGGCCTTGCTGAACTCCCCGGCCTTGGTGGAATTGCCCACCTCGCCATCCAGGACAACGACCTCGGGCCGTGCGGCGAGCGCCGCCACGGCGTCGCCGAAGGCCGTCCTGGTGGCGACTGGCTCGCCCACCGTGTAGGTGGGAAGTTCGACGGCGGCGCCGGGGTTGGGCGTGATGGCAGGTTCGCCGGGGTCCGGCGCATGGGGAGAAATCCGGATCCGGGTGGGGCCGCCCAGCGCCTTGACGGCGGGTTCGGCAATGTCCTCCGGCAGGGCCTTGCCGTGCCACCCCGCTTTGTCCTCTACCTCCGGGACTCCCTTGCCCTTGACCGTCCGGGCCAGGATGACGCTGGGCTGGTCTGTTGTGGCCCGCGCCGTGGCGAAGGCGTCATGGATGGCCGGCAGGTCGTGGCCGTCGATGGGCAGCGGTTGTGCGCCGAACGCCTGGATCCTTGCGGCATACTGGTCCAAATCCCAGCCCAGTGCAGTGGGCCCGTTCTGGCCGAGCCGGTTTACGTCCACGATGGCCGTCAGGTTCCCAAGCCGGTAGTAGCTGGCTTTGTCCAGCGCCTCCCACATGGATCCTTCAGTCATCTCGCTGTCGCCGCACAGGACCCACGTCCGGTAGGGAAGCCGGTCGAGGTACTTGCCGGCCAGAGCAATACCGACGGCGTCGGGCAGGCCCTGGCCGAGCGATCCCGTTGCCAGGTCCACCCACGGCAGGGCAGGTGTGGGATGCCCCTGCAGCCGGCCGCCGAACCGGCGGTAGGTATCGAGCAGTTCCGTTTCATCGATCACGCCGGCCGCGCGGAACATGGCATAGAGCAGCGGCGAGGCATGGCCCTTGGAGAAGACCAGGTGGTCGTTGGTGGGCAGCTCCGGGCGCTCCCAGTCATAGCGGAGGTGGCTTGCCAGCAGCACGGCCATGAGGTCCGCCGCTGACAGCGAGGAGGTGGCGTGGCCGGAGCCGGCACGGGTGGTGGCGCGTATGGAATCGACCCGCAGTTGCGCTGCCAGTTTGCGGCAGGTCTCGGCCACGTCCGGGTCCAGGGTGGCGGCTGACGTGGAGTGGGTGCTCATGGCTGGTTCTCCTTCACAGCAAGGTCAGGGAATCCGACCGCCGGGCAGCGGGGGAGCTGTCCGGGGAGGTTTCAACCGACCCTACTCCGGCACATGGCCGGGCGACAGGGGTTGCGCGGAGGGACATTCAACGGGCAAGTGGACGCGCAGGCGGCTGTGCAGGGGCGTCAGACCCCGGCGAAGTAGCGGGCTACGTCCAGGTGGGGAATGTCGATGGCGGCGTCGGCTGCAGCACGGACTGCGGGCTTGGCGTTGAAGGCAACCCCCAGGCCGGCGGCGGCCAGCATGTCCAGATCATTGGCACCGTCGCCAATGGCAATGGTCTGGCCCAGATCAATGGCCTCCGCCGCGGCCCATTCGCGCAGCATGGCCTCCTTCACGGCGCGGTCCACCACGACGCCGTCCACCGTGCCGGTCAGTGTGCCGGCCTCGATGCCCAGCAGATTGGCGCGGTGGTGGGTCAGCTTGAGCTCGGCGGCCAGCGGATCGAGGATCTGGCTGAAACCGCCGGAAACCACCGCGACGGCGTGGCCGGCCGTCAGAAAGGCCTCCACCAGTTCCTTGGCTCCATCTGTCAACGTCACCGCTGCCCGGACGCGGTCGATGACATCGAGGGGGAGGTCCTTCAGGGTCGCCACCCGCGCGTGCAGGCTCTGGGCGAAGTCCAGTTCTCCGCGCATCGCCGCTTCGGTCACCGCGGCAACTTCGTCGCGCTTGCCGGCGTGCTCGGCCAGCAGTTCGATCACCTCCTGCTGGATGAGCGTGGAGTCCACATCCATCAGCAGCAGCTTCCGGTCGGGCCCGGCCAGCGACGCATCCATCACGGCCGTGCCCAGCTGATCAGTGCGGACGGGAGCAACCGCCGCCCGCACCGCTGCGATGCCGTCGGAGGCACCGCCGTCGTACTCCACTGTCAGAACGGTGACCTGAAAACGGTCGTTGGCCGCGTTCTCCAGCTCGATGATGCTCCCGCCGGCCCCGGTGACTGCCGCCTGCACGGCCGCGAGGTAGGCATCGGGGAGTTCCCGGCCGTAGGAGACGACACGGAGGAGCGAGGGCATAGTGATTCCGTTCTGCGCAAAGCTGGAGGGAGGGCCGGATCCATCATGGCAGGCTCCGGCGTCGCGTTTGGCGATTGCTACGCGTTTTAGCCTACTGTCTACTGATATGAGCGATGTACTTGAATTTGCCGGGGTCACTGTTGTCCGCGGGCGGAAAACCCTGCTGGACGGCGTTGACTGGCAGGTCAAGGAGGGGGAGCGCTGGGTAGTGCTCGGCCCCAACGGAGCGGGCAAGACCACGCTGCTCCAAATTGCCGGCGCACGCCTGCACCCCACCCGCGGGATCGCCGGGATCCTGGACGAAACCATGGGCAAGGTCGATGTGTTCGAGCTGCGTCCGCGGATCGGCCTGGCCTCCACGGCGTTGGCGAACCAGATCCCCGAGGATGAAAAGGTGCTCAACGTGGTGGTCACGGCCGCTTACGGGGTGACCGGCCGCTGGCGGGAACAATACGACAAGATGGACGAGCGCCGCGCGTTCCGGCTGCTGGATACCTGGGGCATGTCCACCTTCATGAACCGCACCTTCGCCACGCTCAGCGAGGGCGAACGCAAGCGCGTGCAGATCGCCCGGGCCCTGATGTCCGATCCGGAACTGCTGCTGCTGGACGAGCCGGGGGCCGGCCTGGACCTGGCCGGGCGCGAGGATCTGGTGCAGCGGCTGAGTGAACTGGCCCAGGACGAGGAGGCGCCGGCGCTGGTGCTGGTCACCCACCATCTGGAGGAAGTGCCCCCGGGCTTCACGCACGCCATGCTGCTGCGCGACGGTGGCGTGGTGTCCCAGGGGCCCATTGCCGACGTGCTGACCGAAGAGAACCTCAGCACCGCCTTCGACATGCCGCTGAGCCTGAAGCACGACGGCGGCCGCTACACCGCCGTAGCCAAGCGCGCCTGAGCGGCGCGTCGCCTCATGGATGTACTGAGCGCTGCCCTCATTGGGCTGGGCGGCCTGTGGGCCGGCACCATCAACAGCATTGTGGGCTCCGGCACGCTGGTCACGTTCCCCATCCTCGTAGCCCTGGGTTATGCACCGGTCACCGCCACAATCTCCAACGCGATGGGCCTGATCGCCGGCAACGTGGGCGGGGTTTACGGCTACCGAAGGGAACTGGCGGGGCTGCGCCGCACCCTGTCGATCCTTTTTCCGGCATCCTTGCTGGGCGGGATCACCGGCGCCTGGCTGCTGCTGCACCTGCCGGAGGAAGTCTTCGGTGTGGCGGCGCCGTTCCTGATCGTGGTGGCGCTGGTCTTTGTGGTGTTCCAGCCCAAACTGCAGGCATGGGTGCGTGACCGCCAGGCTGCGCAGGCACGCACCCGGCCGCGGCCCTGGTTGCTGCTGGGGCTGGTCTATTTTGCCGGGGTCTACGGCGGCTACTTCGTGGCCGCCCAGGGCGTGCTGCTGGTGGGAATCCTCGGCGTCTTCCTGCACGGGACCCTGCAGCAGGCCAACGCGGTAAAGAACGTGCTGGTGCTGGGGGTGAACATCATCGCCGCCATCTCCTACATGCTCTTCGCCTTCGACAGGATCGAATGGCCCGTGGTGCTGATCATCGCCATCAGTTCGCTGATCGGCGCGCTGATCGGCTCCGCGGTGGGGCGCCGGCTGAAGCCGGTGGTGCTGCGCAGCGTTATCGTTACCCTTGGCCTGGTGGCCCTGTTCTTCCTGGTGAGGAATCTCTTCGCATGAAGCTGGTCCGGCTGGACTCCGCCGACGACCCCCGGGTGGCCGACTACGCGCAGTTGACGGACACCGCGTTGCGCCGCCGCCGTGAGCCGGCGGAGGGAATGTACATCGCCGAAAGTTCCAAGGTGCTGCGCCGGGCCATCGCTGCGGGCCACACTCCACGGTCATTCTTCCTGGCCGGCAAGTGGCTGGATGACCTGCGCGACGTGATCGACCGGTTCCCCGAGGTGCCGGTGTTCGTCGGGACGCCCGAGGTGCTGGAGGGGATTACCGGATTCCATCTGCACCGCGGAGCGATGGCGGCGATGCACCGGCCGGCGCCGCTGTCCGCGGCCGAGGCGCTGGCCGGTGCCCGCCGGGTCGCAGTGCTGGAGGACATCGTGGACCACACCAACGTGGGGGCGATTTTCCGGTCAGCTGCCGCCATGGGCATGGACGCCGTGCTGCTGAGCCCGCAATGTGCCGATCCGTTGTACCGGCGCAGCATCCGGGTTTCCATGGGCACCGTCTTCCAAATCCCGTGGGCCCGGCTGCAGGAGTGGCCGGAAGGCCTTACTGTGCTGCGCGAGGCTGGATTTACGACGGCGGCGCTCGAACTGACCGATGACGCCATTACCTTGAATGAGCTGGAACGGCGCACCTTCGACAAGCTTGCGCTGGTGCTTGGAACCGAGGGCGCCGGCGTACAACCGCAGACGCTGGAGCAGGTGGAGCTCACGGTGATGATCCCGATGCGGGCCGGCGTCGATTCGTTGAATGTCGCGGCCGCCAGCGCGGTGGCTTTCTGGGCGTGCCGCGCCACGTCGACGTGAGCCCACGGAATGCGATAGAGTTGTTTGCTGGCCCTCTTGGAGGGCTGCCATCTTTCCATCCTTCTAGCCGCTGGCAAAATCCAGGGGCGTGTAGAAAAGGTACAACTATGAAGTCTGATATCCATCCGGCATACGCCCCGGTTGTGTTCCGCGACCTGGCCTCCGGCGTTTCCTTCCTGACCAAGTCCACCGCGACGTCCAACCGGACGGTGGAGTGGGAAGACGGCAACAGCTACCCGCTGATTGAGGTTGAAATCTCCTCGGAGTCCCACCCGTTCTACACCGGCAAGCAGCGCATCATGGACAGCGCTGGCCGCGTCGAGCGCTTCAACGCACGCTTCAAGGGCTTCGGCGGCAAGAAGTAACCCTTCGCCTCAGCCTTTCAGCTGGGCCCGCACCGATTGGTGC
>NZ_JBNHHB010000248.1:0-6805 GCF_059091905.1 Arthrobacter sp. Dra40 | reverse complement strand
GCCCGCATCCTGGCCCGCTGCCTGAACTGCGCCGAGGGCCCCACCCCCACTCCCTGCGGCACCTGCGACTCCTGCGTTGAACTCGGCCGCGGCGGCCCCGGCAGCCTCGACGTCATCGAGATCGACGCCGCCTCGCACGGCGGCGTCGACGACGCCCGGGACCTGCGCGAGCGGGCCACCTTCGCCCCGGTGCGCGACCGCTACAAGATCTTCATCATCGACGAAGCCCACATGGTCACGTCGGCCGGCTTCAACGCGCTGCTGAAGATCGTCGAAGAGCCACCGGAACACATCAAGTTCATCTTCGCCACCACGGAGCCGGACAAGGTCATCGGCACCATCCGCTCCCGCACCCACCACTATCCTTTCCGGCTGGTCCCGCCGGAACCGCTGATGCAGTATCTGGAATTGCTGTGCCGGCAGGAAAACGTTTCGGTGGCCCCCGGCGTCCTCTCCCTGGTGATCCGCGCCGGCGGCGGTTCCGTTCGTGACTCGCTCTCCGTGCTGGACCAGCTGATCGCCGGCGCCGGCCCCAACGGCCTGGACTACGAGCTGGCCGTCTCCCTGCTCGGCTACACCCACGCTTCGCTGCTGGACGACGTCGTCGATGCCTTTGCCGCCTCGGATGCGTCCACTGTGTTCAGCGCGGTGGACCGCGTGGTGCAGACGGGCCACGACCCTCGCCGGTTCGTGGAGGACCTGCTTGAGCGCTTCCGCGACCTGATCATCGTCCGTGCCATGCCGGAAAGCGCCCACGCCATCCTGCGCGGCGTCCCGGAGGACCAGATCGCGCGAATGAACACCCAGGCGACACAGCTGGGTGCTTCCGAGCTTTCCCGCGCCGCGGACATCACCAACCAGGCGCTGACCGAGATGACGGGCGCAACCTCGCCCCGCCTGCACCTGGAACTGCTGTGCGCGCGCATCCTGCTGCCCGCCGCGGACCAGGGCGAGCACGGTGTCGCAGCCCGGGTGGACCGGATTGAGCGCCGGCTCAGCTACGGCGGAGCCCCGGTGTCCGCTCCGGCGCCAGGACAGGGGCAGGCGCCAGCCACCCATGCCGCCGCAGAGCCGCCGCTCTCCGGCCCGGAAGCAGCACGCGCCGCGCTCCGTGGCGCCAACGCACAGAAGGCTGAACCTGCCCGCCAGGACGCTGAACGCATCACTCCCCCGCGGGTGAGCACTACGGATTGGCCGCGCGAGGACCAGCAGAGTCCCGCTGCGCCCGCCGCCAACAACTCCCAGCCCGCAGGCCAGCCTGCCCAACAGCACGACGGCGGAGCTCCCGCCGCTTCCGGCGGGACGGCACCTTCGGGGTCTTTTGGCCCGGCAACTTTGGGGACCTCTGGGTCCGTGGGTACGGCCGGCGCCGCGGCAGCTCCCGCCGCCGAGGTCTCTCCGGTCCAGGCTCCTGCTGATCAGCCGCCTGCGGACCAGGCCGCCGATCCCGCTCCAGACAGCCCGACCGTCCCGTCGTCGGTTTTCGGCAACCCGCATGACGCGGGCAGGCAGGACGCCGGCGTAACGGGCGGCCCCGCCGGCGTAACGGGCGGCTCCGCCGGCCCCCGGGACAATGCCGGAGCTTCCAGCCCGCAGGGGGTGGCTCGGGCGGATGCCGCCGCCCCCTCCGTCGAAAGTTCAGCCGACTGGGGCGGCGCATGGGGCGCCATGCCGGAGCCTGCTCCGGTTCAGCAAAAGCCCAAGCCGCAGCAGTCGGATCACGCGGCTGCTGGCCAAGCCGCCTCGCCGGCTCACCAGAGTGCAGGCGCAGGGGCTGCAACATCGCAGCAACCACCTCATGGCGCCCGGCCAGAAGCGACCGACCAGCGGCGTCCGCAGGCCCAGCCCCCGGCGCAGCAGCCCGCCCCGCAGCGCACGGCCCGGGAGGCACCGCAGGCTCCCGCCCAGCAGTCCACCACCCGCCCGCAGTCAGCCGGGGCACCGGCGCAGGCTCCCGCCCAGCAGTCCACCACCCGCCCGGAGCCGGCCGAGGCACCGGCGCAGGCTCCTCGCCAAGGCCAGACCGCGCCGCAGGCGTCCGGCCAGATCGAAATGATCCGCCGGGCCTGGCCGGAAATCCTGAATACGCTCAGCGGCATCCGCAAGGTGACGTGGATGAACGTCAGCAGCAATGCCTCGCCGCTCAGCCTTGACGGCACCGCGCTGACGCTGGGCTTCAAGAACCAAGGTTCTGCCACCAACTTCGGCAATGGTGACCATGCGGACAACCTTCGCCAGGCCATCCAGCAAGTGCTGGGGATGGACCTGCAAATCCGGACCGTCGAAGACGCTTCGGTGACAGCGGGTGAGTCAAACCCAAAAGTACCTACTAGCCGGCAGCAGCCGGCAGACGGTGGTTGGCCCGCCAACACCGCTACGGTAACTGCGCCCGCGCCGGTTTCGGAACCGGCCGGGCAAGGTACTTCACAGCCATCGGCGCCGGCCGCCGCTGGATCGGCAAATGTCACGCCGAACGCTGCTGTCTCCGCCGGTTTCACGCCAACGGCTGACTCAGCGGCGTCGGCTCACTCAGCTGCGACCGCTTCCCCAGGTGGATCCGCAGGTTCCAGCGCTTCGGCTGCTTCAGGTCATTCCGCCCCCAGTCCGATGTTGGCCGCCACCGGTCCTTTAGCTCCCAACACCGTGTCAGCCGCCTCCGGCTTGTCTGCAGCATCCGGCGCCTCCGCACCCAGCGGCCCATCAGCCGCCTCCGGCCTGTCTGCAGCGTCCGGTACCTCCGCACCCAGCGGCATGTCCGGGCCCACCGCTGCGTCCGCGCCGTCGGCCCATTCACCGAACAGTGCGTCCGGCAATGGGCAGCGGCCCCCGGCCCTGCCCGGGGAAAAGCCGGTGTTTGCCCAGCTGGCCGAGCGGATGTCTTCGGCTTCCCCCGTGGCTGCCGCTCCTGCTCCCGTTGCAGCCGTGGCCCCGTCGGCGGCGGGGCACTCGACGTCGACACCGCACTCGGCCTCGCCGGTGGTTCCCGCAATGGGAGCCCGGCCGACCAACCGGCTCACGGACACCCAACCTCCAAGCCGGAGTGCCTCTGCTTCATCAGCTCCTGCGGTGGCGTCTCCGTACGACGACATCCCGTATGCCAATGACGAACCGCCGGCCGAGGAGTGGGAAACGACGCCGGACCGGCCAGGTCCCGGGCAGAAGCGCAGCCGGTACCAGCAGTTGCTGGACCAGGCGAAAGCATCACAGGCTTCCTCGGCCGCGGCAGCGCCCTCCCCGTCCAGCCGTGACCTAAACTTGAAGTACGTCGAGGACATCCCCAGCGAAGACGACGAGTCCATCGAAGACTCCGGACTCGTGGGCCGCGCTGCGATTGAAAGGCTTCTCGGCGGACGCCTGATTGACGAACAAAGCCTGGACGGTTCCTAACCGCCTGCGGAGATTGAAGGTTCTGTGTACGAAGGTGCTGTCCAGGAGTTGATCGACGAGCTCGGCCGCTTGCCTGGAATCGGCCCGAAGTCCGCCCAACGCATCGCGTTCCACATTCTGGAGTCCGACCCGGCCGACATGAAGCGGCTCGTTGATGCGGTGACTCACGTCAAGGAGCGGGTGAAATTCTGCTCCATCTGCGGGAACGTCTCCGAACAAGACACGTGCAACATTTGCCGCGACCCGCGCCGCGATCCGACGGCGATCTGCGTGGTGGAAGAGTCCAAGGACGTCATCGCGATAGAACGGACCCGGTCCTTCAAGGGCCGCTACCACGTGCTCGGCGGGGCGATTAATCCGATCGGCGGCGTCGGTCCGGAACAACTGCGCATCCGGGAACTGCTCAGCCGGCTCTCGGACGGACAGATCGAGGAAATCATCATCGCCACCGACCCCAACCTTGAGGGCGAAGCGACGGCGACCTATCTGGGCCGAATGCTCAAGACCATCGGCATCCCGGTCAGCCGCCTGGCGTCCGGCCTGCCGGTCGGAGGCGACCTCGAGTATGCCGACGAGGTCACATTGGGCCGCGCCTTCGAAGGCCGCCGCAGCCTCATCTAGTCACTTGGGGCGTCGAACGGGGCACTAAGGTCCTGCAAGGCACCCGGGCGGGGCACCGGCGTCGGTATTACCATCGACAGTCACACTGTCCGGCCGCATTCTGCCCCTACTTGATGCGGCGCTAGAATTACCCTTGCCGCGTTGGGTCCGCAGCCTGGACCCGCGGCAACAATCTATGAACCCCGGCGCGCCGCACCTCACGGCACGGACCGGATCCCAACGCAGGAGTTGTTTAGAGAACACATGAGCCTGATAGTGCAGAAGTTTGGCGGTTCCTCAGTCTCGGACGCCGAGGGGATCAAACGCGTGGCACAACGCGTGGTTGATACCCAAGCCGCCGGCAACCGTGTTGTCGTCGTGGTGTCCGCCATGGGAGATACCACTGACGAACTGCTTGACCTGGCCAGCCAAGTGTCCTCCCACAGCAGTGCCCGCGAAATGGACATGCTGCTCTCCGCGGGCGAACGCATCTCGATGTCCCTGCTGGCCATGGCCATCCAGGAGTTCGGCTCCAAGGCCCAGTCCTTCACCGGCAGCCAGGCCGGTATGGTCACCGACGCCATCCACGGCAAGGCACGGATTATCGATGTCTCCCCGCACCGGGTGATGACGACCATCGACAAGGGCGAAATCGCCATTGTGGCCGGCTTCCAAGGCGTCAGCCGGGAGAGCCACGACATCACCACGCTGGGCCGCGGCGGTTCCGACACCACTGCTGTGGCGCTGGCGGCGGCCCTGGGCGCCGACGTCTGCGAGATTTACACAGACGTGGATGGCGTCTACACCGCCGACCCGCGGCTGGTGCACAGCGCACAGAAGATCGACACCATCTCCAGCGAGGAAATGTTGGAGATGGCGGCTTCCGGCTCCAAAATCCTGCATCTGCGCTGCGTCGAGTATGCCCGCCGCTTCGGCGTGAAGCTGCACGTGCGCTCGTCCTTCAGCACAAACGAGGGAACCTGGGTGCTGCCCAACCCCGACGACAAGATCAAGATTCAAGAGGGAGAACCCTTGGAACAGCCCATCATCTCCGGCGTTGCCCACGACCGCTCAGAAGCCAAGGTCACCATCCTGGGTGTACCCGACATTCCGGGCAAGGCAGCCGAAATCTTCGGCATCGTGGCCGGCGCGCACTCAAACATCGACATGATCGTGCAGAACATCTCCACCCGCGGCACCGGCAAGACCGACATCTCCTTCACGCTGCCCAAGGTGGAAGGCGCGGAAGCCATGGAGGCGCTGAAGGCTGCCCAGGACGTGGTGGGCTTCGAGGGCATTCTCTACAACGAGAACGTCGGGAAGCTCTCGCTGATCGGCGCGGGCATGCGCTCCAACCCGGGCGTCTCGTTCAAGTTCTTCGAGGCCCTGCACAAGGCCGGCGTGAACGTGGACATGATTTCCACCTCCGAGATCCGCATCTCGATTGTCACGCACGCCGATCTGCTGGACACCGCCGTCCGCGCCGTTCACGCCGCATTCGACTTGGACAGCGATGAGGAAGCCACCGTCTACGGGGGCACCGGCCGCTAAGGCTTCCCGGGCTAACCGGGGCTGCCCGGGTTGGCAAGTGCGGTTTCTATCCGCGGGTCCAATCCCGGGCTAACCCGGCTGGCGGTGCCGCCGCGGCTGACCGTGTTGGCGCTCCCGGCGGTGACCGAACCGCGGCACCGCTTGCACAGCGAGGGGCCGGTCAGGCCTTGCGCGGCCTGCGATAGGCGTAGGTGTGGCCCGCTTCCCGCTCCACTTCGATCTCCGACAGCTGCTCCTCCGACGCCTTCTCCGCGGAGTCATGCCTGTGGACCACCGGGGAGTCGGCCTCAATTCGATCCGCAGGGCCCCAGACCTTCGCTGCTTTCTCAGTGGCGCGCATGAAGCGGTCCATAAAGCGCGCATTCCCAGCCATCTGAATCACCTTCTTGCTCAGAAGCATCCGTGGCATCAGTTTAATGAGGACCCGTACGGAAAAACAGAGCCGGAATTAGTCCTGCTTCTTGGGCACGATGTACGTACTGCCGTCCGCCCGGGTGACCGTTTCCCACTGCGAGGCTTCGGCCTCGCGCTGCTTGAGCAAGGCCTTGTTTTCTTCGGTCATGGGATGGTCGACGCCGCTCTTCTGCGCGGGGCCGAAGACCAATCGGAACTTGCCGGTGGCATGCATGAACGCGTTGACCCGGGACTTCTTCTCGGTCATGTGCGTGATCCTTCGTCCGGCCCGCTGGACTCTGCGGGCATTCGTCTCCATAATAGGCCATGAACAATTAACGCGCTAACTAATGGAGAGCGGCAGTGGGAGCGATGGCGGGGACCAGTGAAGACCTGCTTTTGGAGCACCAACTGTGCTTCGCCCTGTCGGTAGCCTCCCGCAGCGTAGTGGCTTCCTACAAGCCCGTGCTGGAGAAGCTGGGCCTGACGCATCCGCAGTACCTGGTCATGCTGGCTCTCTGGGAACAGAGTCCCCGGATGGTCAAGGATTTGTCCGGGACGTTGCAGCAGGACCCCGCCACCCTCTCCCCCATGCTCAAGCGAATGGAGCAGGCAGGGCTGATCACGCGGGAGCGGATGGAAGGCAATGAGCGGGCGTTGGCCGTGGGGTTGACCGACGCCGGTGCGGCGCTGCGGGAAAAGGCCCTCTCCGTGCCCGGAACCATGCTGGCGCGATTGGCGCTAGACCGGGAGCAGTTGCGCGAGTTGAACGCCTCCATGCGTGCACTGATCAAGGCGGCGCGGGAAGCGTCAGACCAGCCCTAGGCGCTGCCAACACAAGCCGGAAGGGCGGCAGGTGGATTACCCACCTGCC
>NZ_JBNHHB010000247.1:0-6866 GCF_059091905.1 Arthrobacter sp. Dra40 | reverse complement strand
GCCGATCCGCGGATCTGTGGGAAAATGCCCGGGTGACTCAATTGCCTGCGCTGGTCTTGTTCGACCTTGACGGAACCCTTGTTGACCCCGCGGGCGCTATCACCACCGGAATTGCCGGCGCGCTCGAAGCTGCCGGCCTGCCGGTTCCGCCCGATGAGGTTCTTGAGTCCCTGGTAGGGCCGCCGCTGGGTGACTCGCTGCGCGGCGCCGGGGTGCCGGAGCACCGGCTCGCTGAGGTTATTGCGTTCTACCGGGCCGGCTACCGGCGGCACGGGATGGCGGCAAGCCGGGTGTACCCGGGCATCATCGAACTACTGGAACGGCTCCGTTCCGCGGGCATGGTTTTGGCCGTCGCAACGCAGAAGCCGACGGGGTTGGCACGGGAACTGCTGCGGCTCAAGGGCTTGGAGAAGTTTTTCGTCGGGGTCCATGGAGCCGGGGGCGACGATCCGGCGCCGGCGGCTCCGGGTCTGGGCAAGGTGCCGATCCTGCAGGCGGCGCTGGAGAGCGGCAAGGACGCGTTCGGCCGCGCGGTCATGGTGGGCGACCGGCTCTACGACATGGCTGCTGCGCGCCATCATGGCGTGCCGGGTATCGGAGTCAGCTGGGGATTCGCCGCCGGCGGCGAGCTGGAAGCTGCCGGCGCGTCCGTCGTCGTCGACTCAGCGGAAGAGCTTGAAGCAGCCATTGCAGACCTCACCGCCGTGCAACCGGAGAGCGTCCCGGCCGGACGCCGCGGACCGGCCGCATGAGGACGTTCGAAGCGACGCGCGCCTCGTTCCGCGCCGGCCTGCGGTTCAGTTGCCGGCCAACAATTGAAGGCATTGCCAATTTTCCCGCAGCCGGCCCGGTGATCGTTGCCCCGAACCACCTGTCGTTCTTCGACAGCGTGATCATCCAGGCGATGATGCCGCGCAAGGTGGCTTTTTTCGCCAAGGCAGAATACTTCACGACGAGGGGCCCCAAAGGCGCTGCCATGCGCTGGTTCTTCCACAGTGTTGGCTCCATCCCGGTGGAGCGGGGGGAACAGGCAGCCAGCGTGGCGGCACTGCAAAGCGCCGTGGACGTTCTGGAACGCAACGAGGCTTTCGGGATTTATCCTGAAGGAACGAGGTCCCGTGACGGCAAGCTCTACCGGGGGCGCACCGGCGTGGGATGGTTGGCCCTGACGACCGGAGCGCCGGTGCTGCCGGTCGGGCTGATCGGCACCGAGCAGCTCCAGCCCGCCGGGAGGATGATGATCCGGCCGAACCACTTCACCGTGCGGATCGGCAAACCACTGTACTTCCAGCGGACCGGACCGGAACATGCCCTGCCGGCGCGCCGGTCCGCAACTGACCAGATTATGGATGCGATTGCGGATCTGACCGGCCAGGAACGTTCGCACAGCTACAACAAGACGCCGTCGGCTTGACCGGCCGCACGGCACCAAGGACCCAGGCGAGGAAGGGAGTGTCCGGCCATGGCTGATCCTGCTTCCTACCGGCCCCGGACGGGGGAGATCCCGACCAATCCCGGCGTCTACCGCTTTCGGGACGAGCACCGCCGCGTCATCTATGTTGGCAAGGCGAAGAACCTCCGGTCGCGGCTCAACAGCTACTTCGCGAGCCCGAGGAACCTGCTGCCCAAAACCTATGCCATGGTGCACACAGCCGCTTCGGTGGAGTGGACGATCGTGGGCAGCGAGCTGGAAGCCATCCAGCTGGAGTACACGTGGATCAAAGAGTTCACGCCGCGCTTCAACATCATGTTCCGGGACGACAAGTCCTACCCCTATCTGGCCGTAACGATGGGGGAGAAGTTCCCGCGCGTGCAGGTGATGCGCGGCGAACGGCGCAAGGGCGTGAAATACTTCGGCCCGTACTACCCGGCCAAGGCGATCCGCGAGACGGTGGACACGCTGCTACGGGTTTTCCCGGTCCGTACCTGCAGCACCGGCGTCTTCAACCGCGCCCAGCGCACCGGCCGGCCCTGCCTGCTGGGCTACATCGACAAGTGCGCGGCCCCTTGCGTGGGCCGGATCTCGCCCGAGGACCACAAAGCACTGGCCGCCGAGTTCTGCGCGTTCATGGGAGGGGAAGCCGACCGCTTTATCCGTGCGCTGGAGAAGAAGATGGCCGCAGCGGTGGCCGAACTCGACTATGAAGCGGCTGCCCGGCACCGCGACGATATCGCCGCGCTGCGCCGCGTCTTCGAACGCAATGCCGTGGTGCTGAGCGAAGACACCGACGCTGACGTTTTCGCCCTGGCGCAGGACGAGCTGGAGGCGGCCGTCCAGGTTTTCCATGTGCGCGGCGGACGGATCCGCGGACAGCGCGGCTGGGTGGTGGAAAAAGTCGAAGACCAAAGCACGGCCGACCTGGCCGAGCACCTGCTGCAACAGGTGTACGGAGACGCCGACGGACCGGACCGGATTCCGCGGCAGGTGATGCTGCCGCAGGAACCGGAGAACGCCCCCGAACTGCAGGCCTGGCTGAGCGGACTGCGGGGCAGCAAAGTGCAGATCCACGTGCCCAAACGCGGCGACAAGGCGGCCTTGCTCTCCACCGTGAGGGAGAACGCCGAACAAGCCCTGGCGCTGCACAAGAGCCGGCGCGCTGGCGACATCACCACGCGCTCGGCGGGCCTCCAGCAGCTCCAGGAGGCCCTGGACCTGCCCGTGGCGCTGCTGCGGATCGAGTGCTACGACATCTCCCACGTGCAGGGAACCAACGTGGTGGCGTCCATGGTGGTGGTCGAAGACGGGCTGCCGAAGAAATCCGACTACCGCCGCTTCGCGATCACCGGCGAGGCGGCCCGCGACGATACGTCCGCGATGTACGACGTGATCAGCCGCCGGTTCCGGAACTATCTTGCCGAACAAGGACAACCGCCCGGTGCACCGGCAGCAGGCGCAGCCGGCGTGGCTGCGGAGGAGGCGATCGGCGCCGCCGGCGGGGACACCGCCGTCGTGCTTGAAGCAACCCTGACACCCGCGCCCAAGACGAAGTTCGCCTACCCGCCCAACCTGGTGGTGGTGGACGGCGGACCGCCCCAGGTGGCCGCGGCGTCCCGGGCACTGGCGGATCTGGGCATCACCGACGTGTTCGTGGTCGGCCTGGCCAAGCGGCTGGAGGAAGTATGGCTGCCCGACGACGATTTCCCGGTGATCCTGCCGCGGTCGTCCGAGGGGCTGTTCCTGTTGCAGCGCATCCGGGATGAGGCCCACCGGTTCGCGATTGCCTACCATCGGCAAAAGCGCGGCAAGGCCATGACGGTGTCCGTGCTCGACGGCATCCAGGGGCTGGGGCCGGCAAAGCGGAAGGCGCTGTTGAAACATTTCGGCTCGGCGAAGAAACTCAAGGCAGCCAGTGTGGAGGAGTTGCAGCAGGTGCCGGGCATCGGCCCCGCGCTGGCCGCTTCGCTGAAGCGCCAGCTGGCCCCGGAAGCCACAGAGGAGCAGGCACCGGCGGTGAATATGGCGACCGGCGAAATCATCGAATCTTAGTTAGGCTGGAGATTCAATCGAGGAGTGGTCGGATGGATGGAATGACGATGACAGTGGACGAGGACTTGACGCCGGAAAAGCCGGTGGAATCCGAGCTACTGGTGGTCACCGGAATGTCCGGCGCCGGCCGGACCACTGCCGCGCATGCCCTCGAAGACCACGGCTGGTATGTGGTGGACAACCTGCCGCCGCAGATGCTGGGAACGCTGGCCGAACTGGTGTCGCGGATGCCCCAGTCGCTGCCCAAGCTTGCCGTGGTGGTGGACGTGCGCAGCCAGAGCCTCTTCCGCGACATCCGCGAGGCTTTGCATGCCCTCGCGGCCAGCGGCATCCACTACCGGGTACTCTTCCTGGACGCCTCGGAGGAGGTGCTGGTCCGCCGTTTCGAACAGGGCCGCCGGCCGCACCCCTTGCAGGGCAACGGCCGTATTTCGGACGGCATCACCACCGAGCGGGAGCTGTTGAGCAGCCTCAAAGACTCGGCCGACCTGGTGGTGGATACCACCGAGATGAACGTCCATGCCCTGGCCACGGCCATCACTGAACTGTTCACCGAATCCGGCCCCATCGTGTTGCGCATCAACGTGGTCAGCTTCGGGTTCAAGTACGGGCTTCCGGTGGACGCAAACTTCGTTGCCGACGTCCGCTTCATTCCGAACCCGCACTGGGTCCCCTCGCTGCGCCCGTTCACCGGGCTGGACGCCAAGGTCCGCGACTACGTGCTGGTGGATTCCGGTGCCGAGGAATTCGTGAACCGCTATGTGGAAGCTCTTGAGCCGGTGCTGGAGGGCTACCGGCGCGAAAACAAGCACTACGGCACCATCGCGGTCGGGTGTACCGGCGGCAAGCACCGGTCGGTAGCGGTCGCCGAGGAAATCGGAAAGCGGCTGGCCCAGTTGCCCAGCGTCAAAGTGACTGTCCAGCACCGCGATCTGGGGCGCGAGTAGTGGCCATCCTGACCGGACCGATGCCGCTGGTTCCCGTCCCGGGAACCTCCCGCAGCCGGACCGGCAAGAGCGGAGCGCCTCCGTCCGTCGTGGCGCTGGGCGGCGGACACGGGCTGTCTGCCTCGCTGGGCGCGCTGCGGTTGCTCACCACGGAGTTGACGGCCATCGTCACGGTGGCTGACGACGGCGGATCCTCCGGACGCCTGCGGCAGGAGTTCGGCGTGCTCCCGCCGGGAGATTTGCGGATGGCCCTCGCCGCGCTGTGTGACGACACTGATTGGGGCCGGACCTGGCGCGATGTGATGCAGCATCGATTCAAATCAGCCCCGGGCGCCGAACCATCGCTGGACAACCACGCCTTGGGCAACTTGCTGATTGTCACGCTCTGGGAGTTGCTGGGGGACCCGGTCGCCGGTCTGAAGTGGGCCGGTGCGCTGCTGGGAGCACGCGGCGAGGTGCTGCCGATGGCCACCGTGCCGCTGACCATTGAGGGCGACGTGCTGGTTCAGGGCGAGGACGGTCGGTTGCGCACCACGCTGATTTCCGGCCAGTCCCGGCTGGCGGCGGCCGGACGGAACAGCCACGTCAACAACGTGCGCCTGCTGCCGGACGATGCCCCCGCTTGCGTCGAAGCGCTGAACGCCGTTGAGTATGCCGACTGGGTCATCCTGGGACCGGGGTCCTGGTACACATCGGTCCTGCCGCATCTGATGCTGAAGGACATGCGCGACGCGCTGTGCGACACTCCGGCCCGGCGTTGCCTGACGATGAATCTGTCCGTGGACACGAAGGAGACCTCAGGCATGACCGCCGCGGACCACCTGGCTGCCGTTAAGCGCTGCGCACCAGGGATGCGGTTCGACGTCGTGTTGGCCGACCCGGCCGTGATCGATAGCAGGGAGCGTTTCGAGGATGCCGCGGCCGAACTCGGTGCGCGCGTGGTCTTCGGTAGAGTAGGAAGTTCAGGTGGACGCCCCGTACACGATCCGCTGAGACTGGCAAGTGCCTACCATGACATTTTCGGGGACAGCAAGGATTAGGTAAGGACAAGGTGCATGGCGCTGACCGCAGCAGTCAAGGATGAGCTCGCTCGCCTTGACATCAAGAAGTCCCAGGTACGGAAGGCGGAGGTTTCGTCAACGCTCCGCTTCGCAGGGGGGCTTCACATCATTTCCGGCCGCATCGTGATTGAGGCCGAAGTTGATCTGGCTGCGACGGCCCGGCGGCTGCGCACCGCCATCGCCGAAGTGTACGGCCACAGCGGTGACATCATCGTGGTCTCCGGCGGGGCACTGCGCCGCGGGAACCGCTACGTGGTGCGCGTGGTCAAGGACGGCGAGTCGCTCGCCCGGCAGACCGGGCTGCTGGACGGTCGCGGCCGCCCGGTCCGTGGCCTGCCGTCCGTCGTCGTCAATGGCTCGGCGGCCGACGCCGAGGCAGTGTGGCGCGGCGCCTTCCTGGCGCACGGATCGCTGACCGAACCCGGCCGCTCTTCGGCACTGGAAGTCACCTGCCCCGGTCCGGAGGCCGCGCTGGCGCTGGTGGGGGCCGCCCGGCGCCTGGGCATCGCGGCCAAGGCGCGCGAAGTCCGCGGGGTGGACCGGGTGGTCATCCGCGACGGCGACAGCATCGCCGCGCTCTTGACCCGGATGGGTGCCCATGATGCGCTGATGGTGTGGGAAGAACGCCGAATGCGGAAGGAAGTCCGTGCCACCGCAAACCGCCTGGCCAACTTCGACGACGCCAACCTGCGTCGCTCGGCCCAGGCAGCGGTTGCAGCGGGGGCGCGCGTGGAACGGGCGCTGGAGATCCTCGATGAAGAAGTGCCGGAGCACCTGCGCTACGCCGGCGAACTCCGGGTTGCCCACAAGCAGGCCTCCCTCGACGAACTCGGCCGCTTGGCGGATCCTCCCATGACCAAGGACGCCATTGCCGGCCGGATCCGCAGGCTGCTGGCCATGGCCGACAAGCGGGCCCTGGAACTGCGCATTCCGGGGACGGAAGCCAACGTCACGCCGGAGATGCTCGACGACTAAGCACAGCACGGGCACCGGGGTACGCCCGGACACCGGTCAACGGAGACCGGCTTGAGCTGCCGGACGGAAACCGCCGTCCGGTTGGACCATCCGACCCGGCCGCCAACAGCGGCAGGGAGAAGACGGAGGAAACCATGAGCACGTACCAACTGCCCGAGCTCGATTACGATTACGCAGCCCTGGAACCGCATATCTCGGCCCGGATCATGGAGCTGCACCACTCCAAGCACCACGCCACCTACGTGGCCGGCGCCAACACCGCCCTGGATCAGCTCACCGAGGCACGGGCCAGCGGCGACTTCGGCAACGTGCCGAAGCTGTCCAAGGACCTGGCCTTCCACTTGGGCGGCCACACCAACCACTCGATCTTCTGGAAGAACCTCTCCCCGGAAGGCG
>NZ_JBNHHB010000246.1:0-6974 GCF_059091905.1 Arthrobacter sp. Dra40 | reverse complement strand
TTCGTAGTGCTCATCACCATCGGCGAGCCCAAGATAAATCATTGTCTTGCGCAGTGTGCCTGCCATGGTAGCTCCCATCCTGTCTTCAGCGCTGCTGTCCTCCTTGCACGGCCCACCACGGGCGGTCCCGGCAAGAGGTCTGCCTAGCCAAAACGCTACCGCACGGCTGGTCGCGGGCCGAGGACATCGGAGCCGACACGGAGGTGTGTCGCACCCGCAGCCACCGCGGCTTCAAGGTCCTGGCTCATGCCGGCCGACACCATGTCCGCCCCTGGATGTTCTTCCTGCAGCCGCTGCGAGAGCTCCACCAGTTTGCTGAAGGCCGGGGCCGGGTCTGTCCCCAGCGGAGCAACCGCCATCAGCCCGGCCGGAATCAGTCCGTCGGTTTCCCCGAGCGCTTCGGCCAGCGCCAGGATGTCCTGGGGCCGGGCACCGCCGCGGGCAGCTGTTCCAGCGGCGTTCGCCGCACCGGACTCCTCCAGGTCAACCTGGATCAAACAGGAGAGGCGGGCTCGGGGTCCGAGCCCACCGGCCTCCCGCCGTTCCTGCTCCGCAACCATGGCCTTGCCCAGCGCCCTGACAAGCTGCGGCCGGTCCACCGAGTGGACCACATCCGCGTAGCGAACCACGGACTTGGCCTTGTTGGTCTGCAGCTGCCCGATGAAATGCCACCGGAGCCCCGCCGCGGCAAGCTCCGCGGCTTTCGCAGCGGCTTCCTGGTCCCTGTTTTCCCCGACGTCGGTGACGCCGAGGCCGTGCAGCAACGCAACGTCGGAGGCCGGGAAGAACTTGGTGACAACGATCAGCTCCGGTTGGCGCGGCAGCCCTGCAGCCGCCCGGGCAATCCGCGCCCGGACACGTTCCAGATTTGCCGCCAGCTCGGACTTCCGGGCCTCAGTACTCATGCATCCTTCCAAACCAGGCCGGCGAACCGGCCGGTGACTTGATCCCGCCGGTAGGAGTACAGCCTGTCTTCCTCCCGCGTGCAGCCACCCACTTGGTGCACCTCGACGCCGAGTCCGGCCATCGCAGCTTGGGCTCCGGCGGCAAGATCCAGGGCAGGCGTGCCCCATGAGGTCCTGGCTGCCAGCTGCCGAATCCGGGCCATCGCGTCGGCCTGCATCCGCTCGGGAACCTCATAGCAGGCCCCGCAGATGGACGGCCCGATCCACGCCTGCAGGGTGCCGGCCCCGGCATCGCGGAGCGCGGCAACTGCGTTGGACAGCACCCCGTCGAGCAGACCCCGGCGGCCCGCATGCGCCACGGCGGTGGCGGCACCGCCGTCGGCCAAGGTGCCCACCAGCACGACCGGCAGGCAATCCGCGACCATCACCGCAAGAGGAACCGTGCCGTCGGCACTGACCAGCGCGTCGGCCGTCACAGCGGGTTCCGGCGCAGTCGCGTCCCTGTCCCTGTCCCTGGCGGAAACGACTGCCGTCCGGGCCGAGTGCACCTGGTTCATGAACCGGAGGGATCCTGCCGGCACCGACATGGCACCTTCCAGCACCGCCCGCCGCCGGAGGACAGCGTCGGCGTCGTCCCCGACATGCAGGCCCAGGTTACCGGCTGAGCGGTCGGTAAAAGCTGCCCACACGCCGGGATGGACCTCTTGCTTCCACCAGAACACTGACGAACCTAACCGGCGGGTTACTTCAAAAAGTCCGGAACGTCGAGGTCGTCGATGCGGCCTGCGCTCAGGTCCGGCTCCACGATGGCCGGCAGATCCATGTCGAAGCCGGCGTCCGCCGGAAGATGCTGCGGCTGCGGAACGGCGCTGCCGAAGCCGTGTCCGGACGGTTCTGAAACCGGTACGGAGGGCTGCGCGGCCGGCACGGCAGGCGCACCCCCGGGCACCACGGCCGGCTTGGCCGGCGCAGCGGAGGTGACGTCCACCTGGTCAAAGCCGGCGGCGATGACGGTGACGCGCGCTTCGTCGCCGAGGGCATCGTCGATGACCGCGCCGAAGATGATGTTCGCCTCGGGGTGGGCAACTTCCTGCACCAGGCGTGCGGCTTCGTTGATCTCGAACAGGCCCAGGTCCGATCCGCCTTGGATCGAGAGCAGCACGCCGTGGGCACCATCGATCGAAGCTTCCAGCAGCGGCGAGGCTATCGCCAGCTCTGCCGCCTTGACGGCACGGTCTTCGCCGCGGGCGGAGCCGATGCCCATCAGGGCGGACCCTGCCCCCTGCATGACGGACTTGACGTCCGCGAAGTCCAGGTTGATCAGGCCAGGGGTGGTGATCAGGTCGGTGATGCCCTGAACGCCGGAGAGCAGCACCTGGTCGGCGGACCGGAAAGCATCGAGCATGGAGACGTTGCGGTCGCTGATGGACAGCAGGCGGTCGTTGGGGATCACGATCAGCGTGTCGACTTCGTCGCGCAGCGTCTCGATGCCGCTTTCGGCCTGGTTGGACCGGCGGCGTCCCTCAAACGTGAACGGGCGGGTGACGACGCCGATGGTCAGCGCGCCCAGCGACCGTGCGATCCGGGCCACGACGGGTGCGCCACCGGTACCGGTTCCGCCTCCTTCTCCGGCGGTCACGAAGACCATGTCCGCGCCGCGCAGGACTTCTTCGATCTCTTCGGCATGGTCCTCGGCAGCCTTGCGGCCCACCTCCGGATCAGCGCCGGCGCCCAAGCCGCGGGTGAGTTCGCGCCCCACGTCGAGCTTGACGTCGGCGTCGCTCATCAACAGCGCCTGCGCGTCCGTGTTGATGGCGATGAACTCCACGCCGCGGAGTCCCACCTCGATCATTCGGTTGACGGCATTCACGCCACCGCCGCCGATGCCGACGACCTTGATGACGGCCAAGTAATTCTGCGGTGCTGCCACGTCCTGTGTCCCTTGCTCGAGTCTGTGCACTGATCAGTCTGCCGGAGCGGGCGGGTAACCTGTCCGTCAGTTTTGCTAACCTTAACCTTCAGCTTGAAGGTTAGAGTTATGTCAAGTAGTTTCTATCCGTGACGCTAGACGCAAGCCACGGCGGGCACAACGACCCTGCTCCGCGTGTCGCCCGATCGGCGGATGTTGGGGGTTTCACGGTCCTCATCGGGTCACCGGCCGCGTGGGTGTGCTCACATCGATGACGCTCGCCTTGTCCTTCACGCCCTTCGCTTGGAGCAGCGCCTGCAGAACCGTGGCCTTTAACTTCTGCTCCCCCGCGTTGCCCCACAGCACTTTCTGGCCGCTGGCCAGCTGTAACTGAACCGAATCCACCGATTTCGCCGATGCGTGGTCGAGTTGTTTCAAGACGCTGGGCGGCAGCGCTCCGAGCACACCGGTGATCGACGCGAAGACATCCGGATCCTCAGCGGCCTTGGCGCCGTCGATCAAGGGAAGTTTCGCTTCGCTGCGCTTGGCGACCGCAGCCAGCACCTTCCCCGATTCATCGATCAGGACGAAATTCCTGCCGTCCTTCAGCACGGCGACAGGCGTATGTTCGGCGATCCGCACGTGCAGCTCCGACGGAGGCTTGGCGATCACTTCCACGGACTCCACCGCCGGCAAGTGGTCCACCAGGGCGTAGACCTCGCGTTCCCCGGTACGCGCCAGCGGCGTTCCTTTCAACGGTTCGAGGGCCTGGTCAAGCGTTGCAGGGTCCGTCAGTTTGGCCCCTTCGACGGTAATGGTCTTGACTGCCAGTGCCGGGGACCAAAAGATGACCGACATCAGCACGGCAATGAGAACGACGACGGTGCCGGCGGCGATCAACAGCCTGCGCCGCGTCTTGCGCCCGGCCGGTTCCGGGAAGCTCACAACCGTGGAATCAGCCGGTGCCGGCCCTTTAGCCGTGTCCTGGCCGCTCCATTGGTCGCGCCACCGCGCCAGTCCGGCGGCTACCCCGCTGTACTTGGCCGCCGAGGACTCCCTGGCGCCCTTTTCCGTGGCCGCCCTGGCTGGGCCGGATGCTCCCGCCCTGGACTGGGCACCTGTCCGGGGCCTTGACGGCCGAAAGGTTTTTGCGGCGCCCCCGGACGTGGACGTCGGGGCCCGCGTGGCCGCGGCCGCCTTCCGGCCCAATGGCCGTCCGTGGCCCGAAGGCTTTTCCCCTTCGGCCGGTTTGGCTCCGCCGGCAGGTTTGGCACGTCCCGCAGGTTTGGCACGTCCCGCAGGTTTGGCTCCGCCGGCAGGTTTGGCTCCGCCGGCAGGTTTGGCTCCCCCGGCAGGTTTGGCTCCCCCCGCAGCTTTAGCGCGCCCGACCGGCGGGGCATCTTCCGTGGCGGGCATGGCCGTGACCCTGCCGGAATTAATCCGGACGCCGGCCTCGCCGCGCTGCCCTGCGGCGCCCTGCTGCCCGCCTGAGGCGGAAGGCCGCGCCGCCGGGGTGCGCGGTTTGCGCGGGGTCATCGCGCCGCCGTCGAGGCCTGCTTCAGGGCCTCGAGCAGGACCGGTCCGTAGTTGGTCACGTCTCCGGCACCGACGGTCAGCACGATGTCCCCCGGGCGTGCGCGGGCCACGATGTCCGCCACGGCCCGTTCCGGATCCGGTGCGTAGCTGCCCGAAGCCAACGTGCCGGTGATCAGTTCGCTGGTGACTCCGGGAATGGGGTCTTCGCGGGCCGCGTAGATGTCCAGGACCGCAGCCGAATCGGCCAGCTGCAGGGCCCGGGCGAATTCGGCAGCAAACTCCCGGGTGCGGGAAAACAGATGCGGCTGGAACAACACGTGCACGGCATGCCCGTCAGCCACCTTGCGCGCGGCCGTCAACGCCGCGTGGACCTCGGTGGGATGGTGTGCGTAGTCGTCGAACACGCGCACCCCGGCCGCCTCACCCTTGGCCTCGAACCGTCTGGCCGCCCCCGTGAACCCGGCCAGTCCATCCGCGGCCGTGGAGGGATCGATGTCCTGGGTGATGGCGACGGCGAGGGCCGCGGCCGCATTGCGGATGTTGTGCTCGCCCGGTACCTGCAGCCGAAGCGTGCAACTGCCACCGGGGTAGGTGATCCGGCTGGTGCTGCCCGCACCGGCGAACCCGCTGCTCTCGATGCGCACCTGGGCATCCGCGGCGTAGCCGTAGCCCACCACCCGGCAGGTGGCGCCGGACGCCGCCGTGCGTTCGGCCAAGGCCCGGGCGCCGTCGTCGTCGAGGCAGACCACCAAAGTGCCGTCGGCCGGAAGCAGCGCCACGAACCGGTCGAAAGAGTCGTACACCGCTTCGGCGGACCCATAGTGGTCCAGATGATCCGCTTCCACATTCGTCACCACGATGACCTGCGGCCGGTAGTTGAGGAAAGAGGCATCGGATTCGTCGGCTTCGGCCACAAAGAGACCGCCCTGCCCGTGGGCTGCGTTGACACCCAGCGCCGCCACGTCGCCGCCAATGGCGAAGGAAGGCTCCTGCCCCGCGGCCTGCAGCATCACCGTCGCCATCGCCGTGGTGGTGGTCTTGCCATGGGTGCCGCCGACGGCGATCAGGCGCTTCCCTTCCATGGCGGCAGCCAGCGCAACCGACCGGTGCACGATGTTCAAGCCGGCCGCCGCAGCTGCCTGCAGTTCAGGGTTCTCCGGACGGATGGCGGTGGAAACCACCACGGTGTCCGCGCCGGCAATGTGCCCCGCCGCGTGGCCAACAAAGACCGTTGCCCCGAGCGCCTCCAGCTGACGCAGCACCGCAGAGTCGCGCGCGTCCGACCCGGACACGCGCACGCCGCGTGCCAGCAGGATCCGCGCTATGGCGGACATGCCGGCACCGCCCAAACCGACAAAGTGCACTGTGCCAAGTTCTCCGAACGGCAGCCGGGCCGTGGTGTGGAAGTCAGCGGCTTTCATCTGTGTCCTCCCCGATTGCCTCGAGCACTAATTGTGCCATTCGTGCGTCCGCATCACGGATTCCCAGCGCGTGCGCCGCAGCGGCCATGTGCTGCAGCCGCTCCGCGTTTTTCAGCAACGGCAGAAGTTCGTCCGTCACCCAGCGTGTCGTGAACTCGCCGTCGCGCACCGTTACTGCCCCGCCGGCCGCGACCAGGGAGGCCGCGTTCAGGGCCTGTTCGCCGTTGCCGTGCGGCAGCGGCACCAACACGGAGGGCAGTCCCACGGCGGCTACTTCACACACCGTGGCCGCACCGGCACGGGCCAGCAGAAGGTCGGCCGCCGCGTAGACGTCCTGCATGCCGTCAACAAATTCCACCTGGTGGTAGCCGGGAACGGTGAGCAGTTCTCCTTGCGCGTCCCGCAGGGCCTTGTTCCGCCCGGTGATGTGCAGCACCTGGACGCCTGCCCCCGCGAGCTCCTGCAGGGACGCACCGATGGTCCGGTTGATGCTCAGCGCGCCGGAGGAACCCCCGGTGACTATCAGGGTCGGCAGGTCTGGCTTTAACCCCAACCGGACGCGGGCGGCCTCACGGGACGCTTCCCGGTCCAGGGTCGAGATCTCACGCCGCATGGGCATGCCGACCCAGCGGGCACCGGGCAGGTTCGTGTCTTTGAACGCAACCGCCACCCGGTCGGTTAGCCGCGCCCCGACCCGGTTGGCCAGACCCGGCCGGGCGTTGGCTTCATGGATCACGATCGGCACCCGGCGCAGCTTGGCGGCGATGTAGAAGGGAGTGCTCACATAGCCGCCGACTCCCACCACGACGTCGGCCTTGGCGCCGTCGATAATGCCCGCCGCCTGGCGCACTGCGGCAGCAAATTTGAACGGCAGCTTCAGCAGGTCCAAGGAGGGGCGCCGCGGCAGCGGCACCCGCCCGATGGTGGCCAGTTGGTAGCCGGCCGCGGGGACCAGTCGGGTCTCCATGCCGACGGCAGTGCCGGCGGCGAGGATGCGGGCCGCGGGGGCAGCCTCGACGACGGCTCCGGCGATCGCCAGCAAGGGGCTGACGTGCCCGGCCGTGCCGCCGCCGGCCAGGACAACGGAGGGCTCGGAGGTGTTCATGGTGTAACCGGGATACCTTCTGCTCGGGCTGCTGGTGGTCAAGATCGTTGGTCAGCGGATTCCGGCCGCAGACGCCTGCCGGAACCGGCCGGGAATCC
>NZ_JBNHHB010000245.1:0-7147 GCF_059091905.1 Arthrobacter sp. Dra40 | reverse complement strand
CACCCGGTCAACCCGAACGGCAAGCCCGAGGGCCGCACCCGCCGCCCGAACAAGGAAAGCGACCGCCTGATTGTGCGTCGCCGTCGTACTGGCAAGAACAAGCGATAGGAGCCTGGGAACATGCCACGCAGCCTGAAGAAAGGCCCCTTCGTCGATCAGCACCTCTTCGTGAAGGTAGCTGCAGAGAACGAAAAGGGCACCAAGAACGTCATCAAGACGTGGTCCCGCCGTTCGATGATCGTCCCCGACATGCTCGGGCACACGATTGCCGTACACGACGGACGCAAGCACATCCCGGTGTTTGTCACTGAGTCGATGGTCGGGCACAAGCTCGGCGAATTCGCCCCGACGCGGACTTTCCGCGGCCATGTGAAGGACGACCGCAAGGGCAAGCGCCGCTAGGCGCTGCTCTTACGGCAGAAGACGAGAGAAGGAAAGCAATGGAAGCCAAGGCTATTGCGCGCCATATCCGCGTGACGCCTATGAAGGCCCGGCGCGTCGTCAACCTTGTTCGTGGCAAGCAGGCGAATGAGGCTCTGGCAATCTTGAAGTTTGCCCCCCAGGCAGCTTCGGAGCCGGTCAGCAAGGTACTCGCGTCGGCCGTCGCCAACGCCCGCGTTCTCGCGGACCGTGACGGCGTCGCCTTTGACGAGAGCGACCTCTATATCAGCGAAGCATTCGTCGATGAAGGCCCCACTATGAAGCGGTTCCAGCCGCGCGCCCAGGGGCGTGCCTACCGCATCAATAAGCGGACCAGCCACATCACGGTTGTTGTCGCTACCCCGGAGAAAGAGGAGGACCAGTAAGTGGGACAGAAAGTAAACCCGCACGGATTCCGACTCGGTATCACCACCGACCATGTCTCCCACTGGTTCGCTGACAGCAACAAGGCCGGCCAGCGTTACAAGGACTTCGTCCGCGAAGACGTGAAGATCCGCCAGCTGATGTCCACGGGCATGGACCGCGCGGGCATCGCCAAGGTTGAGATCGAGCGTACCCGTGACCGTGTGCGTGTGGATATCCACACCGCACGCCCCGGCATTGTCATTGGCCGCCGCGGCGCCGAAGCAGACCGCATCCGCGGCGAGCTGGAGAAGCTCACCGGTAAGCAGGTGCAGCTGAACATCCTCGAGGTCAAGAACCCGGAGATCGAAGCTCAGCTGGTTGCCCAGGGCATCGCCGAGCAGCTGACCTCGCGCGTGGCTTTCCGCCGCGCCATGAAGAAGGCCATGCAGTCCGCCACCCGCGCCGGCGCCAAGGGCATCCGTGTCCAGTGCTCCGGTCGCCTCGGCGGCGCTGAAATGAGCCGTTCGGAGTTCTACCGCGAAGGCCGTGTGCCCCTGCACACCCTGCGTGCGAACATCGACTACGGCTTCTTCGAGGCCAAGACCACGTTCGGCCGCATCGGCGTCAAGGTCTGGATCTACAAGGGCGACGTGACCGCGAAGGAACTGGCTGCCCAGCAGGCTGCCGCTCCGTCCTCGCGCGGCCGTGGCGACCGTCCGGGCCGCCCCGCCGCTGGTGGCGAGCGCCGTCGTCGTAATGACCGTCCTGCCGCTCCCGCCGCAGGCGAGGGCGCAGCCAAGGCCGAGGCGCCTGCCGCTGAGGCAGCAGCGCCGGCGGCAGAAGGAGGAGAAGCTTAAATGCTTATCCCACGTCGAGTTAAGTTCCGTAAGCAGCACCACCCGGGTCGTTCCGGCGCTGCTACCGGCGGCACCGAGGTCAGCTTCGGCGAGTGGGGTATCCAGGCTCTGACGCCGGCATACGTCACCAACCGCCAGATTGAAGCGGCCCGTATTGCGATGACCCGCCACATCAAGCGTGGCGGCAAGGTCTGGATCAACATTTATCCGGACCGCCCGCTGACCAAGAAGCCCGCCGAAACCCGCATGGGTTCCGGTAAGGGTTCGCCGGAATGGTGGGTCGCAAACGTCAAGCCGGGTCGGGTTCTGTTCGAACTCTCCGGTGTCAATGAAGAGGTAGCTCGCGAGGCACTGCGCCTGGCGATCCACAAGCTGCCGTTGAAGGCACGCATTGTGCGTCGCGAAGGTGGTGAATAGAAATGGCAGTTGGTTCAAAGGAACTGGCAACCGATCAGCTCGAGACATTCGATAAGGACCGTCTCGCAGAGGAGCTGCGCAAGGCCAAGGAGGAGCTGTTCAACCTCCGTTTCCAGTCCGCCACCGGTCAGCTGGAAAACCATGGCCGCCTGAAGGCAGTCAAGCGCGACATCGCACGCATCTACACCGTGCTGCGCGAGCGCGAGCTGGGCATTCGCCCCGAGGTCGAGGTTTCAGTTGAAGCCCCGGCCGAGGAGAAGAAGGCCAAGAAGGCTAAGAAGTCTGAAAAGGCTGCAGAAGCCGACACCGCCGAGACCGCAGCCCCCGCTTCGGAGGATGAGGCCAAGTGAGCGAAAACACTAACAAGGATGCAACTGTGGAAGAAGCCACTCAGGCTCGCGGTTACCGTAAGACCGCCCGCGGCTACGTCGTCTCGGACAAGATGGACAAGACCATCGTGGTCGAGGTTGAGGACCGCGTGAAGCACGCGCTGTACGGCAAGGTGATTCGCCGGACCGAAAAGCGCAAGGCCCACGACGAGCAGAACTCCGCCGGCATCGGCGACCTGGTTCTGATCGCCGAGACCCGGCCGCTGTCCGCCACCAAGCGGTGGCGCCTGGTCGAGATCATCGAAAAGGCCAAGTAGGACTTAGGTCCTGCACGCGGGGCCCGCCTGCAGAGCGGGCGGGCCCCGCACCCTTTAATTTTCCCTTCCGGCACCATGGATCCCGGTTCGCCGGAGCAGCCGGAAGGGTTTGGAAGGGAACGCGGTTGCTGAAGTTTTGACCGCGGACCCTTTGAAAAGTACAAGCCCCTGGCCGTGATTTCACGTCCGGGGTGTCTTGGTCATAAACTAGTAATCTTGCCTGTGCCGTTTGGAAAGACCATCCATCCTTCCGCATGGACAGAATAGGCAAATTCCCGCAACCGCCTTCGGACTGCACACACGTGTGGCCAGGGGGAGTTACGGTGCGGGCTACCCATATCCGTTCCGCAAGGCTCAGCTATGAGAACCGGCGCGACGACAGGAGTAATAAGTGATTCAGCAGGAGTCGCGACTGAAGGTCGCCGACAACACGGGTGCCAAGGAAATCTTGACCATCCGCGTTCTCGGCGGATCCGGCCGTCGCTACGCAGGCATTGGCGACACCATTGTTGCCACCGTCAAGGACGCAATTCCGGGCGGCAACGTCAAGAAGGGTGACATCGTCAAGGCTGTCATCGTTCGCACCAAGAAGGAACGCCGCCGTGCGGACGGTTCCTACATCAAGTTCGATGAGAACGCAGCCGTGATCCTCAAGAACGACGGCGATCCCCGCGGTACCCGTATCTTCGGTCCGGTCGGCCGTGAGCTTCGCGACAAGAAGTTCATGAAGATCATTTCGCTGGCTCCGGAGGTGCTGTAGTCCATGGCTAAGTACAAGATCAAGAAGGGTGACCTGGTTCAGGTCATCACCGGTGCCAAGGCTGAGCGCGGCGGCGACCGCGGCAAGCAGGGCAAGGTCCTGAAGGTGTTCACGGAGACCAACCGTGTGCTGGTTGAAGGCGTCAACCGCGTCACCAAGCACACCAAGGCCGGACAGTCGGATCGCGGCACGAAGACCGGTGGCATCGAGACCGTTGAGGCTCCGATCCACATCTCGAACGTGGCGATCGTCGATCCCGAGACCAAGAAGCCGACCCGGGTTGGCTACCGCACCGAAACCGTCGAGCGTGATGGCCGTGAGCGCACTGTGCGCATCCGCGTGTCCAAGGCCTCCGGGAAGGACCTCTAATGACTGAGACTGTCACCAAGATCGTCCCCCGTCTGAAGACTCGCTACGCCGGCGAGATCAAGCAGGCTCTGCGGGACGAGTTCAAGTACGAGAACGTGAACCAGGTTCCGCGCCTGGTCAAGGTTGTTGTCAACATGGGTGTTGGAGATGCCGCCAAGGACTCCAAGCTCATCGACGGCGCCGTGCGCGACCTCACCCAGATCACCGGCCAGAAGCCGCAGGTCACCAAGGCCCGCAAGTCCATCGCACAGTTCAAGCTGCGTGAAGGCATGCCGATCGGCGCCCACGCGACGCTGCGCGGCGACCGCATGTGGGAATTCGTGGACCGTCTGGTTTCGCTGGCTCTGCCCCGTATCCGCGACTTCCGCGGCCTCAACGGCAAGCAGTTCGACGGCAACGGTAACTACACCTTCGGTCTGACCGAGCAGTCGATGTTCCACGAGATCGATCAGGACAAGATCGACCGCGTGCGCGGCATGGACATCACCGTAGTGACCACCGCTAAGACCGATGACGAGGGCCGTGCGCTGCTGAAGGCGCTTGGCTTCCCGTTCAAGACCGAAGATTAATCTAGCTACGTGAAAGGTCCCGCCCCGGCGCCCAGCGCTGTCCGGAGCGAGGAAACCGTTACGAGGAAGGGCAAGAGCCCACAATGACTATGACAGATCCTGTCGCAGACATGCTCACGCGTCTGCGCAACGCCAACTCGGCCTACCATGACTCGGTGTCGATGCCGTACAGCAAGCTCAAGGCTCGCGTCGCCGACATCCTGAAGGCCGAAGGCTACATCGCCGGTTGGAAGGAAGAAGAGGCCGAGGTCGGCAAGAAGCTGACCCTGGAACTCAAGTTCGGTCCGAACCGCGAGCGTTCCATCGCCGGCATCCGCCGCATCTCCAAGCCCGGTCTGCGCGTTTACGCGAAGTCCACCAACCTGCCGCACGTGCTCGGTGGCCTGGGCATCGCAATCCTGTCCACCTCTTCCGGACTGATGACTGATCGTCAGGCCGGCAAGAAGGGCGTGGGCGGCGAAGTCCTCGCTTACGTCTGGTAACGGAAAGGAAGAGATTAAATGTCACGTATTGGACGTCTCCCCATCACCGTTCCCGCCGGCGTTGAGGTCAAGGTCGACGGCAACGTCGTCTCCGTCAAGGGCACCAAGGGCGAGCTGAGCCACACTCTGGCTTCGCCCATCACGGTTTCCCTGGAAGAGAACACCCTCACCGTTGCCCGCCCGAACGACGAGCGCGAATCCCGGTCCCTGCATGGCTTGACCCGCACGCTGATCAACAACATGATCGTTGGCGTGACCGAAGGCTACAAAAAGGACCTCGAGATCGTCGGCACCGGTTACCGTGTGCAGGCCAAGGGCTCGGACCTCGAGTTCGCCCTGGGCTTCAGCCACCCGGTGATCGTGAATGCCCCCGACGGCATCACCTTCGCAGTGGAGGGCGCTACCAAGCTCTCCGTCTCCGGCATCAACAAGCAGCAGGTCGGCGAAGTTGCTGCCAACATCCGCAAGCTGCGTAAGCCCGACCCCTACAAGGGCAAGGGCGTTCGCTACGCCGGCGAACAAATCCGCCGCAAGGTCGGAAAGGCTGGTAAGTAAACCATGGCGATCAGCATTAATAAGAAGCGGACCTCGAAGTCCAAGTCCGCAGCACGCGGCCGCCGCCACCTGCGCGTCCGCAAGCGCATCACCGGTACCGCGGCCCGTCCGCGCCTGGTGGTCAACCGTTCCGCACGCCACATCTTTGTCCAGGTTGTCGATGACAGCAAGGGCATCACCGTGGCTTCCGCTTCCACCATGGAAGCCGATCTGCGGGTCCTCGACGGCGACAAGTCCGCCAAGGCAAAGCGCGTCGGCGAGCTCGTGGCCGAGCGTGCCAAGGCTGCCGGTGTTGAGGCTGTGGTCTTTGACCGCGGCGGCAACCGGTACCACGGCCGCATTGCAGCGGTTGCCGACGGCGCACGTGAAGGTGGGCTGGCACTGTGACCGCTGAGAACAACGAAAAGGAAACTCAGGTGACTGAAGCAACTGAGACCGCTGCCGCGGGATCCGCTGAGACCACCGCTGCTTCCGGCCAGGACGACCGCCGCGGCGGACGTCGCGGCGAACGTAGCGGTGGCGGCGACCGTGGTGGCCGCGGACGTGGCCGCGACAATGCACGCGATGCCGAGAAGGACAAGTTCCTCGAGCGCGTCGTCACCATCAACCGCGTGTCCAAGGTCGTCAAGGGCGGCCGCCGCTTTAGCTTCACGGCTCTGGTAGTTGTCGGCGACGGCAACGGCATGGTCGGCGTGGGCTACGGCAAGGCCAAGGAAGTTCCGGCAGCGATCGCCAAGGGCGTGGAAGAGGCCAAGAAGTCCTTCTTCCGCGTGCCGATTATCGCCGGTACCGTTCCGCACCAGGTGCAGGGCGAAGCTGCTGCAGGCGTTGTCATGCTGCGTCCGGCTGCTGCCGGTACCGGTGTGATCGCCGGTGGTCCGGTCCGCGCCGTACTCGAGTGCGCAGGCATCCACGATGTGCTCTCCAAGTCGCTGGGTTCGTCCAACGCGATCAACATCGTGCACGCTACCGTCGACGCGCTGCGTCGCCTGGAGGAGCCCCGCTCCGTGGCAGCCCGCCGTGGCCTGCCCCTGGATGAGGTTGCTCCGGCGATCCTGCTGCGCAATATGCAGAAGGCAGGTGCGTAATGACCACTCCCAAGAATCTGACTCCGTCGGATGCACAGTTGGAAATCACGCAGATCAAGTCCGTCATTGGCGGCAAGCAGAACCAGCGCGACACGCTGCGTTCACTGGGCCTGAAGCGCATCGGACACACCGTTGTCCGTAGCGCCGATGCAGTGACCGTCGGCATGGTCAACACTGTTTCTCACCTGGTGAAGGTTGAGGAGGCGAAGTAAAGATGGCAGAAGAGAACAAGACTCTCAAGGTCCACCACCTGCGTCCTGCCCCCGGTGCCAAGACCGCCAAGACCCGTGTTGGTCGTGGTGAAGGCTCCAAGGGTAAGACCGCCGGTCGCGGTACCAAGGGTACAAAGGCCCGTTACCAGGTCAAGGCTGGCTTTGCCGGCGGCCAGTTGCCGCTGCACATGCGCCTGCCGAAGCTGCGCGGCTTCAAGAACCCGTTCAAGGTGGAATTCCAGGTCGTGAACCTGGACAAGCTCAATGAGCTGTTCCCCGAGGGCGGCGACGTGACCGTGGAGGCCCTGGTGGCCAAGGGTGCGGTTCGCAAGAACCAGCCCGTGAAGGTCCTGGGCACCGGCGACATCACCGTCAAGGTCGATGTGAAGGTTGACGCCTTCTCCGC
>NZ_JBNHHB010000244.1:0-7207 GCF_059091905.1 Arthrobacter sp. Dra40 | reverse complement strand
GCCCTGGAACTTGTTTCCGCGAAGCTGGGCCAGGTAAAGGCCCAGCAGGTAGGCGGCGGTGATCTGCGCCAGGAAAGCCTTGGTGGAGGCGACGGCGATCTCCGGACCGGCGTGGGTGTAGAGAACGGCGTCGGCCTCGCGCGGGATGGTGGAACCGTTGGTGTTGCAGATGGCCAGGACCTTGGCGCCCTGCTCCTTGGCGTAGCGGACGGCCATCAGCGTGTCCATCGTTTCGCCGGACTGGGAGATCGCGACGATGAGGGTGTTGGCGTCCACAATCGGGTCGCGGTAACGGAACTCGTGCGAGAGCTCGACCTCCACCGGAATCCGGCACCAGTGCTCGATCGCGTATTTGGCCACCTGGCCGGCGTAGGCGGAGGTGCCGCAGGCCAGCACAATGATCTTAGTGACCGTCTTGAGCAGCTCCGGATCGATCCGCAGCTCGTCCAGAGTCAAGCGTCCGTTGAGATCGGAACGGCCCAGCAGCGTTTGTCCGACGGCCTCGGGCTGGTCGTTGATCTCCTTCTCCATGAAGGACGGGTAGCCGCCCTTCTCGGCCGCGGCGGAATCCCAGTTGACCTCGAACTCGGTCCCCTGGGCGGCGTTGCCGAAGAAGTCGGTGATCTCGAAAGACTCGGGGGTGATGGTGACGATCTGGTCCTGCTCCAGTTCCACCGCGCGGCGGGTGAAGTCGATAAAGCCGGAGACGTCGGAACCCAGGAAGTTCTCGCCCTCGCCCAGTCCGACGACGAGCGGCGAGTTGCGGCGCGCGGCGACGACGACGTCGGGCTGGTCCTGGTGGATGGCCAGCAGGGTGAACGCGCCCTCCAGCCGCTGGCAGGCGAGCTGCATGGCGTTGGCCAAGGTAGCGGTGGCGGGATCCTCCGCTACCAGGGAGCGGTAGAGGTCGCCCAGCAGCACCGCGGCTACTTCCGTGTCGGTTTCCGAACGCAGCGTGTGGCCCTTGGCCAGCAGGGAGGCACGGATTTCTGCGAAGTTCTCGATGATGCCGTTGTGGATCACGGCGAGCTTGCCATCGTCGGCCAGGTGCGGGTGCGCGTTTTGATCGGTGGGACCGCCGTGCGTTGCCCAGCGGGTGTGGCCGATCCCGGTCAGCGACTCGGGCAGCGGATTGGCCTTGAGCTCGCCCAGCAGATTGCTCAGCTTGCCCGACTTCTTCCGCGACTCGATGCCGGCCTCGGAGATGACCGCTACTCCCGCGGAATCGTAACCGCGGTATTCCAATCGGCGAAGGCCTTCAAGCACAACATCCAGGGCGCTGTGATCAGCAACGCCGACTCCGGCCCCGCCGTCGCGGCGGCCAACATAACCTACGATTCCACACATGGGGTTAAGGGTACCTGCCCGCAGGTACCCTCATTGTCAGGGTGTCCCGCAGCCCTGCCGGTGGCCGGCAGGAAATCCGCCACGGCACGGCTGCGGCCCGGGGCAAGCAGCGGCCGGCGGCCCAAACCGGAGCGCCGCCGCAGGCCTCCGGCGTAACCCGGCGCGCCGCCGTCGTCCGCTTATTGGGATTTGAATCCCGCAGCAGGCACAATTCATAGGTGACTGATGCGACACCGAAGACGACGGCGTCCAACGGTGAGAGTAACTTCACACCATTCGTTGAGCTGGACCGGCAGACCTGGTCCCGGCTGTCCAACGAGATTGAACAGCCCCTGGACCAGGACGACATTGAGCGGCTGCGCGGCCTGGGTGACGCCCTGAACCTCGACGAGATCCGCGAGGTCTACCTGCCGCTCTCCCGCCTGCTCAACTTGTACGTGGGCGCGGCCGGTGAGCTGCACAAGGCCACCACCACCTTTTTGGGCGAGACCACCCGCCGGACACCGTTCGTGATCGGCGTAGCAGGGTCGGTCGCCGTCGGGAAGTCCACCACGGCACGCGTGCTCCGCGAGATGCTCCGCCGCTGGCCGGACACTCCCAACGTGGAGCTGGTGACCACCGACGGCTTCCTCTATCCGAACGCGGAGCTGGTCCGGCGGGGGCTGATGGAGCGCAAGGGCTTCCCGGAGTCCTACGACCAGCGCGCGCTGCTTCGATTCGTGTCCGAAGTGAAGTCCGGGGCGGAGGAAGTGCACGCGCCGTGGTACTCGCACCTGACCTACGACATCGTGCCGGACAAGGAAGTAGTGGTCCACCGTCCGGATGTGTTGATTGTGGAAGGGCTGAATGTCCTGGCTCCGGCCCGCCCGCGGGCGGACGGACGGACCGGGCTGGCACTGAGCGATTTCTTCGATTTCTCCATTTATGTGGATGCCAAGACCTCCTATATTGAGCAGTGGTACGTCAACCGCTTCCACAAGCTGCGGCGGACGTCCTTCACCAATCCGGAATCGTATTTCCACCGCTACGCCTCGCTCACGGACGACGAGGCCACGGAGACGGCTTTGGGCATTTGGCGCCGGATCAATGAACCGAACCTGAGGGAGAACGTGCTGCCGACGCGCGGGCGGGCACAACTGGTGCTCACCAAGGATGCGGACCACTCGATCCGCAGAATGCTGCTGCGGAAAACCTGACATGGACGCTTCGAGGGCTCCGGTGCTCGCGGCAGGCCTGGCCGCCGTGCTGGCGCTGCTCACCGGCTGCGCCCCGCCGGCGGACACTGCCCTGCCCACCGCAACTTCTAGTACGACGGCGGCTACACCGGGGCCGTCCGGCAGTGCCGCGTCCCTTCCGGTTCCCCACCAGAGGCCCCAGGCTCCCAAGAAAGACGGCGGCGGACAGCACGACGGCGGCGGGGTCAAGGGTGGCGGCGCGAAGGGCGAGGGCGGGACCAAAGACGGCGCCGGGAAGAACGCCGAGGGGAAGGGCGGCGTCGTGAAGAAGCAAAAGGCGCCAGGCGCAGGCGTGGATCACTCGGATCCGGCGAGCATCGGCGTCGTCGTCAACAAGCTCCGTCCGCTGGATCCGCTGGACTACTTTCCCCAAGACCTGCGCCAGCCGGCGGTGAGCATCGGGACCGGTGGTGAATCTGCGCTGCTCCGCGACGCCGTGGCGACCGCGACCGAGGAGATGTTCAGCGCTGCCGCGGCCGATGGCGCCTCCATGATCATGATCAGCGGTTTCCGGTCCTACGCCACGCAGGTGGACACCTACAACCACTGGGTCCGGCAGCACGGCGCCGCAGCAGCCGCGGACAAGATTTCGGCGCGCCCCGGGTATTCAGAGCACCAGACCGGGCTGTCCCTGGACATCGGCGACTCCACCGGGGCGTGCAATCTGCAGCAGTGCTTCGCCGAAACTGCTGCCGGCAACTGGGCCGCCAACAATGCTGCCCGGTTCGGGTTCATCATCCGCTATCTGCCCGGTGAAGAAGCCGTGACCGGTTATTCGCCGGAGCCGTGGCACCTGCGCTACGTGGGCAAGAAAGTGTCGACGACGATGGCCGAACGGCACATCGCGACGCTCGAAGAGTACTTCGGCCTGCCCGGAGCCCCCGGCTATTCCTGAGCGGGGCCGGAACCGTCCCCTGCTGCACCTTGTTTGGCGGCCAGACACGCTACATTGGGCGGCATGATTAACGGGTTTAAAGAATTCATCATGAAGGGCAACGTCATTGATCTTGCGGTCGCCGTGATCATCGGCTCCGCCTTCGGCTCCGTGGTCAACGCCCTGGTCAACAGTGTGATGATGCCGTTCATCGCCGGACTGGTCGGCTCGCCGAACTTCGACAGCTTCCTGGTCTGGAACTTCAATGGAAACAACGTGGCTTTCGGCGTCCTGCTGACCGCCATTGTGAACTTCCTGCTCATTGCCGCGGCCATCTACTGTGTCATCGTGGCGCCGATGAACCATATGATCGAGCGCCGCAACCGACGGATGGGCATCAACAAAGAGGACCAGGCGGTTGATCCGCAGCTTGCGCTGCTGACCGAGATCCGCGACGCACTGCAGGCCCGCAACCGGCCGTAGGATCAAAGCCCCCGCACCGGCCGCCAACCTCGCCCGGGCCTTCCCGCAGCGCGGCGGGAAGGCCTGACCATTCTTCCCGCTCGGCGTACGCTGGGAAAATCACCATCGGGAGCCTGCTGGAGGGAACTCCCGACGCCATCCAGGAAGAATCAGGTGAATCTCCATGCGACCTCAATTCCCCTTTTCCTTGGCGGCCAGAGTTGCCGCAGCTTTTTTGACCGCCGTCGCGCTGTTGCTGACGGGGCTGCCGGCGGCAACCGGCCAGGTTGTCTCCTACACCCACCGTTCGGCGTCGGAGCGCACGGACCAAATCATCGACTTGCCGGACGCAACGTCCGCGGAAGGCATCACCGCCGGCCGGGGCAGCACCTTCTATGCCGGTGACCTCTACGCCGGCGACATTTTCCGCGGCGACATCCGGCGGGGCACAGCCGGGAAGTTCATCGACGCGCCGGAGGGGCGGGTCGCCGTGGGCATGGCTTTTGATCAGCGGCTGAACCTGCTGTTCGTGGCCGGCGGACCGTCCGGCAAGGCCTACGTTTACAACACCCGGACCCGGAAACCGGTGGCCGAGTTCCAGTTGAACGACCCCGCCAAGTCCTTTATCAACGATGTGACCATTGGCCGGGGCGGTGCCTGGTTCACCAACTCGTTTGAGGGTGAACTGTACTTCCTGCCGATTGGCCACCACGGACAGCTGGGCAAGCCGCGGACACTGCACCTCAGCGGTCCTGCCGCGAAGGTGAAGGCCGGGGCGTTCAATCTCAACGGCATTGTGGCGGCCAGGCACGGGCGGACGCTCATTGTGGCCCATTCCTCCAATGCGGCGCTCTACACCGTCAACCCGAGGACCGGTGCCAGCAAGAGAATCTCGGGCATCACCGTCACCAACGTCGACGGGCTGGTGCTCAAAGGCCACCGGCTCTGGGCGGTCCAGAACATGGACAACCAGATCAGCGTGATCAAGCTCAACCGGCGGTATGACTCCGGGAAGGTCCGGTCCATCATCACCAGCGACGCTTTCCAGACCCCGACCACCGCGGCGCTGTTTGGCCATAGACTCGCCGTCGTGAACGCGAAGTTCGACACGGGGAACCCGCCGACGGCCGACAGGTACGAAGTCGTGGTGGTGAACGCCCGGCGCTGAGCCCTTTTCCACAGCGGCGCCGGGGTCGGCGCGGCACCTACTCGGCTGCGGCGGCCTCCAGCGCCAGGTGCTGCTTGACGGCCAGGGCCAGGGCCTCGGCCGTCGCTTGGGCTGTGTCCATGTCGGCAGCTTCAACCATCACGCGGACCACGGGCTCGGTGCCGGACGGCCGCAGCAGCACCCGGCCGGTCTGGCCCAGTGCAGCCGAGGCGGCGTCCACGGCCAACTGGACCGGCTGGTTGGTCTCCACAGCGGACTTGTCCACGTCCTTGACGTTGATCAAGACCTGGGGAAGCCGGACCATCTGCTGCGCCAGGTCGGAAAGCCGCCTGCCGGTCTTGGCTACCTGCGCGGCCAACTGCAGCCCGGTCAGGACGCCGTCGCCGGTGGTGGCGTAGTCCGAGAAGATGACGTGTCCGGACTGCTCGCCACCCAGCGAGTAGCCGTGGGCGCGCATGCTTTCGAGCACGTAGCGGTCCCCCACCGCTGTTTCCTGGATCCGGATGCCGGCCTTCTGCAGGGCAAGCTTCATGCCGAGGTTGCTCATGACCGTGGCCACCAGGACGTCGTCCTTGAGCCGACCGGCCTCGCGCAGGGCCAGCGCCAGGATGGTCATGATCTGGTCCCCGTCCACCACCTCGCCGCGTTCGTCCACGGCCAGGCAGCGGTCCGCGTCGCCGTCGTGTGCGATGCCCAGGTCCGCGCCGTGTTCCACGACGGCGGCCTGCAGCTTCTCCAGGTGCGTGGAGCCCACGCCGTCGTTGATGTTCAGCCCGTCCGGCTCGGCACCCATCACCACAATGTCCGCCCCGGCCGCGCGGAAAACCTCCGGCGAGCAACCGCTGGCTGCACCGTGGGCGCAGTCGAGGACGACTTTCAGTCCTTCCAGGCGGACCGGCAGCGTCTGCAGCAGGTGAAGGATGTAACGGTCCTCCGCATCGGCGAAGCGCTGGATGCGTCCGACGCCCGCACCCGTGGGCCGGACGCGCGGCTGCGCCATCTCCTGCTCGATCGCGTCCTCGACCTCGTCCGGCAGTTTGTGCCCGCCGCGGGCAAAAAACTTGATGCCGTTATCAGGTGCCGGATTGTGGGAGGCGGAAATCATCACGCCAAAGTCCGCTGCCAGGTCCCCCACCAGGTAGGCGGCCGCCGGGGTGGGGAGCACGCCGGCGTCGTAGACATCAACGCCCGAGCTGGCCAAACCGGCCTCTACGGCAGCGCTGATGAACTCCCCGCTGGCACGCGGGTCGCGGGCGATCACCGCCGTCGGGCGTTTGCCGTCTTCAACTTGCCGGTGGCCGAGGACCACTGCGGCAGCCTGCGCAACGTGCAGCGCGAGCTCAGCAGTGATCAATCCATTGGCCAGTCCGCGGACTCCGTCGGTACCAAATAATCTAGACATCGCGACCCATTTTACGGCAGCGAGCCAAGAAGCCGGTTCACTCCGCGCGCCGGGCACGCGTGCGACCGGTAAGACGGTGCCTCGCCACCGTCTTACCGGCCTGTCCGGCCGCTTACCGGCCGCCCGGCCGCCGGCTTACCGGCCGCCCGCCGACGGGCTTAACGCCGCGAGGCCCCGCAGCAGATGCTGCGGGACCTCGCGGTGGAAGCGAAAGCTTCGGAAGCGGTTTAGCGCTTCGAGTACTGCGGTGCCTTGCGGGCCTTCTTGAGACCAGCCTTCTTGCGCTCGATGATGCGCGCATCGCGGGTGAGGAAACCGGCCTTCTTCAGGGTCGGGCGGTTGTTCTCGCGGTCGATCTCGTTCAGCGCACGGGCAACGCCCAGGCGCAGCGCACCGGCCTGGCCGGAGGGGCCGCCGCCGTGGATGCGGGCGATGACGTCGTAAGCGCCTTCCAGGTCCAAGATCTTGAACGGATCGTTCACTTCCTGCTGGTGCAGCTTGTTCGGGAAGTAGTTCGCCAGGTCACGGCCGTTGATGGTCCAGTTGCCGGCGCCCGGAACCAGGCGTACGCGGGCGATCGCCTGCTTGCGGCGACCCACAGCGCCTCCACCCACGGTCAGGGCGGGGCGTTCCTTCTTGGCGGTCTCAGTGACCTCGGATGATTCCGAGGTGTAGCTGGTGAGGGTTTCGCCCTCAGCAGCAGTGTTCAGCTCTTCAGC
>NZ_JBNHHB010000243.1:0-7217 GCF_059091905.1 Arthrobacter sp. Dra40 | reverse complement strand
AAGCTAAGCTTTTGGTGTTGCCCCCGTAGCTCAGGGGATAGAGCACCGCTCTCCTAAAGCGGGTGTCGGCAGTTCGAATCTGCCCGGGGGCACTTACCTGACATGGCTGTCCGCACGCCGTCAGCGACCGGTTCACACGCCGTCAGCAGCCGTTAAAACGCAGCAGGCCTCCGCCTGTGCAACCCCCCACGGAAGCACAGACGGTGGCCGGCTGTAGTGCATTTCCCACCGAGCCGCGGCAGGATCCCTGTCAGCCAGGGACCGCTGGTTCCGGCATCTTCCCGTTCGCCGGAGCCAGCAGCATTTTTCCTGCCACTTATTGGCTGACGACCGCGCCGTTCCCCTGAAGCACATTTACCCGCTCCGGGACCGTTCATTCCCCAGAGCGTGAGTACTCCAGGCACTGCCGTCACCTCATATCTAAATCGATTGGATTTAATAAAGCAACTTCTGCGGCAGGACTTGGCCTGTGCGGCGCGTTCATGACGAATCATCAACAGTGTGAAGCAGGAGGCAGCACGCGCCGGGCAAGGCCGAGCGTCGGCTAGTTGCCCAGCAGCAGTCCGCTGGCCTTGGGTGAAAGTGCGTCGTCGAGCACCAGGCAGGCACCGCCGATGGCGCCCACCTCGAATCCCAGCGAGGACGACACCACGTCGACTCCATGGATGGCGCGGGAGACAAACCGCTTGTTGATTTCTTCGCTCAATACCGGCAGCGCCAGTTCGTCCAGTCCGTCCCACAGCGGACCGCCGAAGATGACGCGGTCGACGTCAAGGATATTGACGAGCTGAGCCACCGTTCCGCCCACCAACTGAGCAGCCTTGCCGATGATCTCTGCGGCCGCCGGCTCGCCTTCGGTGGCCAGGCGGCGGAGCCTGACGATTTTTTCAGTGGCCTGGTGCCGGTCCCCCAGCACGGCGTCGGCCGGAAAGAGTCCTGCCGCCACGGCCTGCTGGAAGAGCGTGCCAAAGTTCAGGGCCATGCCCACACAGTTTCGCTTGCCGCAGTCACACAGCGGAACCTCGGCCTCGACGGGAAAATGACCGATCTCGCCGATGTTGCTGGACGCACCGCGCAGCACCTGGCCTTCGAGCGCCACGCCGGCACCCAACCCCGTGCCCAGATAGACGAAGAGGAAGTTCTCGGGCACCTGCCGCTCGCTGGCCCACAGTTCCGCCACGGCGGCGGCCGTTGTGTCCTTGTCCATGATCACCGGCAGGCCCATCAGGTCACGCAGTGGTTCGCGCAGCGGCACCGACGTCCATTCGCGCATCATCGGCGGGTCCACCACCGTGCCCTCGGATACATCGATGGGCCCGGGCGCAGCCAGACCGATGCCCAAGATCCGGTGCCGTGCAATGCCGGAGGCAGTGATGAGTTGTTCGGCCGCGGCGGCCAGGGCCGCGACGATGCCGTCCGGGTCGCCGGCGCCGGGAACGTCATGCCGGGCCCGCGCCACCACCTCGCCGTGGAGATTCAGCATGACCAGGGTCATGACGACCGGGTCAAGGTGGATACCGATGGCCAGACGGCTGGAAACCTCCAGCTGCAGCACCGTGCGCGGCTTGCCGGGGCCGCTGACGGTCTTGCGGTCCTCCCGCACCAGGCCTTCGTCCACCAGGCGGCGCACCACGTTCGAGATGGTCTGCGGGGACAGGCCGGTGCGCTCCACCAGTTCCACCCGCGCGATCCCCTCATGGGCCCGGCGGATGGCGTCCAGGATTACAGCCTGGTTGTAGCCGCCCAAGCGGCCCAGGTTGGTTCCGCGCTGCATCGCACCCGCTTTCCGCTTGTCTGGCGTAGGAAACCCCAGAGCAACTCTAACCATTGCCGGGCCCGAGCACACCCGTGGCGCGGCCATTGTGGCGCTGACCGGCCCGGCGCCTGCTGGCCGGCCGTCGGGCAGAGGTCAGCGGGGCAGCGGAGGTCAGCCCGCCACCGGGGTACCACTCAGGAACTGGGTGTGGTACAGCTCGGCATAGCGGCCTTCCACGGCCAACAACTGGGCGTGCGTGCCCTGTTCCACAATCCGGCCGCCCTCCACCACCAGGATCCGGTCCGCCGAGCGCACAGTGGACAGCCGGTGGGCAATGACGACGGCGGTGCGCCCCTCGAGTGCTTCGGTGAGCGCCGCCTGCACCGCGGCTTCGTTGGTGGAGTCCAGGGCAGCTGTCGCCTCGTCCAGAATGACCACCCGGGGGTGGCCCAGCAGCAGCCTGGCGATGGTCATCCGCTGGCGTTCGCCGCCCGAAAGCCGGTAGCCGCGCTCCCCCACCATGGTGTCCAGGCCATCCGGGAGGGTCCGGACCAGGTCCTCCAGCCGGGCCCGGCGCAGCACCTCCCAAATCTCATCGTCGCTGGCCTCCGGCCTTGCCAGCAGCAGGTTGGACCGGATGGTCTCGTGGAACAGGTGTCCGTCCTGGGTAACCATGCCGATGGTTGCGCGCAGTGCCTCGAAGGTCAGGTCGCGGACATCCGTGCCGGAGAGCTCAACTGACCCGGAGTCCACGTCGTACAGCCGGGCCAGCAGTTGGGCGATGGTCGACTTTCCGGCGCCCGATGAACCCACCAGCGCCAGCGTCTGGCCGGGTTCCACCCGGAAGCTGATCCCGTGCAGCACTTCCTCGCCGCCGCGGGCATCAAGGGTCGCCACCTCCTCCAGCGAGGCCAACGACACCTTGTCCGCGGACGGGTAGGCAAACCGCACGTCCTTGAATTCGACCGAGACAGGTCCCGGCGGTACGCCACCGGCGTCGTCCTTTTCCTTGATCAGAGGCTGCAAGTCCAACACTTCGAACACGCGCTCAAAGCTCACCAACGCGCTGGAAATCTCCACCCGGGCATTCGCCAGTGCCGTCAGCGGCGCGTACAGGCGGGTGAGCAGCAGCGCCAGCGTCACCACGTCCCCCGGATCCAGCTGGCCGATGATGGCGTAGAAGCCGCCCAGCCCGTAGACCAGGGCCAGCGCAAGCGCGGAAACCAGGGTCAGCGCGGTGACGAAGACCCACTGCATGACCGCGGTCCTGATGCCGATGTCGCGCACCCGCTGCGCCCGCACCTTAAACTCGCGGGATTCGTCGGCGGGCCGGCCGAACAGCTTGACCAGCGTGGCCCCGGGAGCGGAGAACCGTTCGGTCATCTGCGTGCTCATGGCGGCATTGTGGTCGGCAGTCTCACGCCGCAGCTCGGCCAACCTGCTGCCCATCCGGCGGGCGGGCAACAGGAAGACCGGCAGCATCAACAGCGCCAGCAGGGTCACCTGCCAGGAGGTGTTCAGCATGACGATCAGCGTCAGGATCAGCGCCACGACGTTGCTGACTACCCCCGAAAGGGTTCCGGCGAAGGCCCGCTGTGCACCGATGACGTCATTGTTGAGCCGGCTGACCAACGCACCCGTACGAGTACGCATGAAGAAGGCGATCGGCATTTTCTGGACATGGTCGAAGACTGCGGTTCGCAGGTCCAGGATGATGTCCTCGCCCAGGCGCGATGAGATCCACCGGGTCACCATGCTGAGGCCCGCGTCGGCGATGGCCACCAGGGCGATGACGACGGCGAGCCACGCCACTACCTCGATCCCGGTCCGGGCAACAATCGCGTCCACTACCCGGCCGGCCAGAACCGGGGTGGCAACGGCCAGTGCTGCTGTCACGACGGAGAGCACCACGAAGACCGCGATCTTGCCCTTATAAGGAGCGGCAAACGCAAAGGTGCGGCGTACGGTCTCGCGGGAAAAGGACTTCTGGTCCTTCGAATGCGAAAGCCGGTACAGCGAACTCCAGGCTGCACCTTCCATGGACATGATGGCTCCTTAGGGGCTGATGATCCTACTCAACCCTAGAACCATTCCGGGCGCCCTGCTGTTCCTGCCGGTGATCGTGCGGCCAAAAGCTGTCCTGGTTCGCTGGGGTGGCCTCCCCGGCCCCGCTCCCCGCCTTGCCCGGTTAGGCCTCAGCTAAGCTGCCGCTCCTCATGCGGAACGAAGCGCACTGTCATCGCCTTGAACCCCGGGGTGTTGGATTCGCGTGCCACGAGGTCGCGGTGGACCAGCGCGTTGGCTTCCGGGAAGTAGGCGGCCGCACAGCCGCGCGCGGTGGGATACGCCACCAGGCGGAACTCGTCGGCGCGGCGCTCGGCGCCCTTGAACGTGCTGATGACATCCACCAGGTCGCGGTCGGCGAAGCCCAGTTCGGCCAGGTCCTCCGGATGCACCAGGACGACCCGCCGGCCGTTGGAGATGCCGCGGTACCGGTCATCCAATCCGTAGAAGGTGGTGTTGTACTGGTCGTGGCTGCGAATGGTCTGCAGGATCAGATGGCCTTCGGGCGCCTCGAGGTACTCCAGCGGGCTGACCGTGAAGCGGGCCTTGCCAATGTCGGTGGCGAAGGATCGGGTATCGCGCGGCGGGTTGGGCAGCACGAAGCCGCTCTTGTTACGGATCCGGGTGTTGAAGTCCTCGAATCCGGGCAGCACCCGCGAAATGTGATCACGGATGACGTCGTAATCCTCCGCCATCGCCCGCCAGTCCACCGGGTGGTCGTCCCCGAAGGTCGCCTGGGCCATCCGGGCAACGATCACCGGTTCGGCCAGCAGATGTTCGCTGACCGGTTCCAGCCGTCCCTGCGTGGAGCGAATGACGGACATGGAGTCTTCCACCGACAGGAACTGGGCGCCCTTGGGGTGTTTGTCGTCCCGGTCGGTGCGGCCCAAGGTGGGCAGGATCAGCGAGGTCTTGCCGTGCACCACGTGCGAGCGGTTCGGCTTGGTCGATATATGCACCGTCAGGCCGGCCTTCTTCATGCCGTCTTCCAGCGCCTCGGTCTCCGAGTTGGCCAAGGCGAAGTTGCCGCCCATGGAGACGAAGACATCCACCTTGCCGTCGGCGAAGGCGTCGATCGCCTCGGTGGAATCGACCCCGTGTTCCCGGGGGGACGTGATGCCGAATTCCTTGTCCAGCGCGGCCAGCAACCATTCCTTCGGCTTTTCCCAGATGCCCATGGTGCGGTCGCCCTGGACGTTGGAGTGGCCGCGGACCGGGCAGGCGCCGGCCCCGGGCTTGCCGAAGTTGCCTTGCAGCAGCAGCAAGTTGATGATCTCGCGCAGGGTATCCACCGAATGCGGCTGCTGGGTCAGGCCCAGCGCCCAGCAAATGATGGTCGCCTTGGACTTGGCCAACAGCTTTGCGACCTTGGCGATGTCCAACCGGGACAATCCGGTCGCCTTCTCGGTTTCGGTCCAGTCGATGTGACGGCGGGCTTCGACGTAGTCCTCGAACCCTTCGGTATTCGCCTGAATGAACGCCTGGTCGACAACGGTGCCCGGGGCGCGGTCTTCTTCTTCCAGCAGCAGGTGTCCCAGCGCCTGGAACAGGGCAAGGTCGCCGCCGACCTTGATCTGCAGGAACTCGTCGGCCAACGCGGTGCCGCCGCGCAGCAGCCCGTCCACCGACTGCGGGTCCTTGAACGCCATGAGCCCGGTCTCGGGCAGCGGATTCACCGCCACGATGGTGCCGCCGTTGTCCTTGCATTCCTTGAGCGCCGAGAGCATGCGCGGGTGGTTGGTCCCCGGGTTTTGTCCGACCACGAAGATCAGCTCCGAGTGGTGGATGTCCTCGAGCGAGACGGTGCCCTTGCCGATGCCGATGGTCGGGTTCAGCGCGCTGCCGGAGGACTCGTGGCACATGTTGGAGCAGTCCGGCAGGTTGTTGGTGCCCAGCGAGCGCGCGAAGAGCTGGTACATGAACGCAGTCTCGTTGGCGGTGCGGCCGGAGGTGTAGAAGACGCAACGGTCCGGCGTGGTGGCCTTGATGCGTTCGCCGATCAGGGCGAACGCGTCCGACCAGGAGATCGGCGAATAGTGCGTCTCGCCCTCGCGGATGATCACCGGCTCGGTGATCCGGCCCTGCTGGCCCAGCCAGTACTCGGTTTTGGTGGAAAGCTCTTCGATCGAGTGCTTCGCCCAGAACTCGGGCGTGACGGTGCGTTTGGTGTTCTCTTCAGCGACGGCCTTGGCGCCGTTTTCGCAGAACTCGGCCGGCTTACGGGGGCCCGTGATGGATTCCGGCCACGCACAGCCCGGGCAGTCAAAGCCGCCACGATGGTTGATCCGCAGCAGCGACCGGGCGGTGCGGACGACGCCGGCCTGCTCAATGCCGCGCTCCAACGCAACCTTTACAGCCGAAAGACCGGCGGCAGCCTTCTTCGGTTCCTTAACCTTCAGGGTGCTTTCATCAATGTCATTCACGGGTCCGGGACGAGTCATGGCCCTAATGTATCCCGGCTCACACCGGTTTCTCGACACGGGCCACGGGTCTTACACGAAATTACCGACCGCGGTGCCCACGCGCGCCGGGTGCGCGTACACGTTGATGCTGCGGCCGCGGCTGAAGCCTGCCAGCGTCAGGCCAACCTTTTCTGCCAGCTCGACGGCGAGCGAGGACGGCGCGCTCACCGCTGAGAGGACGGGGATTCCTGCGAGATAGGCCTTTTGGACCAGCTCGAACGAGGCCCGGCCAGAGACCTGCAACACCGTATGCCGCAGCGGCAGCCTGCCCTCGCGCAGGGCCCACCCCACCACCTTGTCCACCGCGTTGTGGCGGCCCACGTCTTCGCGCAGACACAGCAGTTCACCCTCGTAGCTGAACAGGCCGGCGGCGTGGACGCCGCCGGTGCGCTCGAACACCTGCTGTTGTTCGCGCAGCCGGTCCGGCAGCTGCAGCAGGATATCCAGCCGTACCTCCGCGGCGTTGCCGGGGCCGTCCCCGCCCAGGGCCGGCCCCCCCGTGCCGTGGGCGCCGAAGGCAGCACCGCCGTCGTCATGCTGCAGCGGGAAACGGGAACGCTTGGTCACGGCGTCAATCGACGCGGTGCCGCAGATGCCGCATGCGCTGCTGGTGACCACTTGCCGGTCCAGCCGCGGATCCGGCAGCGCCACGCCGGGCGCCAACTGTGCCTCCACCACGTTGAAGGTCTGCCGGCCGTCCTCGTCCTCGCCGGCGCAGAAACGCAGGGAGAGCAGCTGTTCGGGAGACCAGACGATGCCCTCGGAGACCAGGAACCCAGCCACCAGGTCGAAGTCGTCGCCCGGGGTGCGCATGGTGATGGAGAACGCGCGGCCGGCCAGCCGGATTTCCAGCGGCTCTTCCACCGCCATCACGTCCTCGCGCCGGCGCGGCGGCGCGTCGAGACTGAGTTTGAGCACCTTGCGGCGCTGCGTCA
>NZ_JBNHHB010000242.1:0-7234 GCF_059091905.1 Arthrobacter sp. Dra40 | reverse complement strand
GCAATGCCCGGGTCCGAGGTGGTGGAAAGCCTGCCTGTCTGCTTAGAGCAGTCCCAGCTTGGCGGCGCAGGCGGGCCAGTGGCCCCAGCCGCCGTTGCCGCGCAGCACTTCCGCGGTGGCGATCTGTTCGGACGGGCTGGCCATGTAGGCGTAGGGGGCGTACTTGCCGCCGCCGGCGCCGAGCCACGAGCTGGCACTGAACTGCAGGCCTCCTGAGTAGCCGTTGCCGGTGTTGATGGACCAATTGCCACCGGACTCGCACTCTGCCAGCGCCTGCCAGGTGCCCCCGACGTTGGCGCTGTTGACCTTGGCCGGGCGTTCCTTGGTGCCGACCGTGACCTTCTGGCTGACCGGTTCCCGGCTGACCTTTTCGCTGACCAGCTTCCGGTCGGTCTCCTTGCCGTCGGTCAGCACAATTTCGTAGACCTTGAGGCGTTCGCCGGCCTCGCCGACCCTGGTGACCTTCTCGTCGTCTTTGTACATGGCGGAGTTGGTCGTCCTGGTGGTTTCGTAGGGGATGGACTCCGTCTCCTCCACCCGCTCGCGATCGATCCGGGTGACCTTGACCTTGGCGCCTTCCTTGACCGGCTTCGCGGCGGCAACGGAGAGCTTGTCTTCCTTGCCCAGCTTGATGCCGTGCTCCTTCAGCAGGTCGCCGATAGTCGTCGCCGTGGAGACTTCCTTGCGGGTCTTGCCGTCCACGGCAATGGTGACGTTCTTCGGCGTCGAAATGGTCACCGCGCCCACGGAGGCCAGCTCTGCCGTCAGCGGCGCGGACAGTGCGGATTCGTCGGTGACTTCAAGCTCGTCCAGCAACTCCTTGACGGTTGCTGCGGTGGTGTGGACGGTGGAGGTGTCGCCATCCACGTTCACGTCCACCGGCTTGGCCGTGACCACTTCGATGCTGGCGCCGTCGGAAATCTTCTCGTCAATGGCCGGCGTGACGTCATCGAGCTCGCCGACGTGCACCTCCGATTCGGTTAGGACATCCGAGACGGTGGATCCGAAGGTGGACACGGTGCTCGCCTGACCGTCGACAGTCAGGGTGACGGACTTGTTGTTGCCCACGAAGGCCACCAGTCCAAGGACCAAGGCGGTCAAGACGACGATCTGGCCGGCGATCTTCACCCAGCGGTTCTTCAGCGCGTTTGTCACGGTTCCCGAATCTGTTGCAGTTTCCGGGCACGGGGACATCAAGACACACGCGTAGGGCGCGCCGGGTTTCACGGCACGGTGCGAGTGCAGGCAGCACCTGCAGCGGATGTTTGGGCGTACGAACGGAACGTCCAACGGCTACCGCCACGGGTGTCACAATGTCCGGTTGCCTTCCCCGACCCCGGCCATTAGCTACTTACCGTAATCGAAACGTGACATGGCGACAAGCCGGGCGGAGTACGGGCGGGCCCCGGCCGCGGTGTGGCCTGCCTCGCACCGGCCACCGGCTGGTTCGGATATCCGCGCTGGCTAGGAAAAATACCGCGCTGTTATTCCGGCTGCCATGACCCGTAGACGCGCCCGGTGTTTTCTGCCACCTCGGTGCATAACCGCGCCAAGTCCTTTCCCAGCACCTCGGCCATGGACCGCACGGTGTAGGGCACCAGATAACTGGCATTGGGGCGGCCCCGGTACGGGTGCGGAGTCAAAAACGGCGCATCCGTCTCGGCCAGCACCAGGGCCGGATCAGCGGTCGCCAGTGCTTCGCGCAGTCCGTCGGCATTCTTGAACGTGACGGTCCCGGCGAAGGACATGTGCCAGCCCCGGTTGTTGCAGATCCTGGCCAGCGCAGCGTCCCCGGAAAAGCAGTGGAAGACCACCTTTTCCGGCGCTCCTTCCTCGAGCAGCACGCGCACCACGTCCTCGTGTGCGTCCCGGTCATGGATCTGCAGGGCCAGGCCCAGACGCTTGGCGATGTCGATGTGGCGGCGGAACGACTCCTGCTGGGCGCCCCGGCCACCGCTTCCCGTCCGGTAGTAATCCAGTCCGGTTTCCCCGATCGCCCGAATCCGCGGATGGGCCGCAATCGACTCGATCTCGGCCCAAGCCTCTTCCAGCGTTCCCGCTTCGGCCAGCGGAGGGGCGTCATTGGGATGGATGGCCACCGCGCCCAGAAGCCGGGGCTCCGCCTCCACCGCCTGCAGCGTGAAGCGCGCAGACTCGAGGTCGCAGCCTACTTGGACGGCGCCCGCGACCCCGACGGCCTCTGCCGCATCCATCGCCTGCCCGAGCGTGACCGCCACCAGCCCGTCCCTAAAGTCCAAATGCGTGTGGTTGTCCATCACCGGGACGGGCAGCGGTTCGGGTGCAGGCGGATAGCTGCGATCGCGACGCCGGCCGTCCTCCTCCGTGGGGCTGTGGCCCGCCGCCGGGGCAGCGCTGCGGTCAGGCGTGTAGGCGGGAGGAGTTTCGCCGGCAACGGCGGCTGGAAGAACAGGCATGTTTCCAGCCTACTGAAGCACGCGGTAGGGCGGGCGCCACCCCGAAGAGGGCCTATCAAACAAACGTTTCACGTGTCTACCGCATCACACAGCCAGCAAGTAGGCTGGGACAACCGGCCCTCGGGGAAGGCATACCGGAAGGTAGTTCATGGACACGCAGCAGCACATGGCAGAGGCCGGGACCGTCCGCTCCGATCGGGCCGACCTGGGGCCGGAGAAAGGCCTCGCGCTGACGGACTTCCACGACGCCTGCGCCCGCATCAAGGCGTCGATCGAGACCGTCATCGACGGCAAGTCCGAAGCTGCGCGTCTGGCCCTGACAGTGCTGCTGGCCCAGGGGCACCTGCTGCTGGAGGATGTGCCCGGTGTGGGCAAGACCATGCTCGCCAAGACGCTGGCCAAGACCATCGACTGCAGTGTGCGCCGCATCCAGTTCACGCCGGACCTGCTGCCCTCCGACGTCACCGGCGTTTCCATCTACAACCAGGACGCGCACCGGTTCGAATTCCGGCCTGGGCCGGTGTTCGCCAATATCGTGATCGGCGACGAGATCAACCGTGCCTCGGCCAAGACGCAGTCGGCGCTGCTCGAATGCATGGAGGAACACCAGGTCACGGTGGACGGCAACTCCTACGCGCTGGACACCCCCTTCATGGTGATCGCCACCCAGAACCCGATCGAAATGGAAGGCACCTATCCGCTGCCGGAAGCCCAGCGCGACCGTTTCATGGCCCGGATTTCAATGGGGTATCCGGACCCGCGTGCCGAGATGGACATGCTGGAGACCCACCAGTCCGTTTCCCCGCTGGACGGAGTGCGCGCCGTCGTCACGGTGGACGAGGTCCGGAGCATGGTGGCCATGGTCCGCGATGTCTACGTCTCGCCCGCGGTGAAGGAATACACGGTCAACATCGGCCGGGCTACGCGCGACCATGGGCATCTGCGGTTGGGAGCGAGCCCGCGCGCCATGCTTCAGCTGCTTCGTGCGGCCAAGGCGACGGCGGCCCTGGGCGGCCGGGATTTCGTCCTGCCCGACGATGTTGCCGCCGTGGCCGAAGCCGTACTGGCCCACCGGTTGATCCTTGACCGCAAGGCCGTGACCGCCGGTGAGGACGCCTCCAGCGTGGTCGCCTCCGTTTTGGCCAAGGTTCCGGTGGGCGGCGATTCCCGCCGCACATCTTCCTGACTGCCATGGACGCGTTCGGCTGGCTGCCCACCCGGTATGTCACGCTGCGCGGGTGGGGTTTGCTGGCCGCCGGCACGCTGGCCCTGTTGTTGGCGCAGGTGCTGGGCCGCCGGGACTTGCTCACCCTGGCGGTGTTCCTGATCGCGCTGCCGCTGCTGGCCGCGTCCGCGATGGTGCTCCTCAAACCGCGTTTCACGGTCGAACGGAAGTTCCGGCCCGCCGCCGTCGAAACCGGCCTTGTGGCCCAGGTCCAGTTGACCGTCCGCCGCAGCGGCGGTGCGGCAGGCCTGGTGTACATGGAAGAGCAGCTGCCAGTGCGCTTCGGCAAGGCGCCGTCGTTCCGGTTCCCCGCACGGCACCCGTCCCGTTCCGGAGCAAGCGTGTACGAATACAGGCTCCGCTCCAGCAAGCGCGGGCTGTTCGCCATCGGCCCGGTGACGGCCGATTTCACGGACCCCTTTGGGCTGGCCAATCACCGGCACCATCTGGGGGAAACCAGCCCCTTGGTGGTCACGCCGGCGCCCGTGGAGCTGCCGGCCACCTCGCTGACCGGAGCCCGCGGTCAAGACGGCACCGCCAGCACCCGGCGGCAAGCGAACCCCAGCGACGACGACGTGACGACCCGTGAATACCGCTACGGCGATCCCATGCGCCGGGTTCATTGGGCCGCGACGGCCCGCCACGGGGAGCTGATGGTCCGGCAGGAAGAATCGGTGACAACACCGCAGGCTACCCTGGTGCTGGACCGGCGCGCCTCGGCCCATGGCACCGGCCTGCTGCCCGCGTTCGGTGACGGCGCCGACCAGCACGGCGATCTCCTGCACACATCACCGACCTTCGAGTGGGCCATTACAGCGGTGGCCTCGGCCGCCAACGACTTCCTCCAGCGCAACTACAGGGTCCGGCTCCTCGACACCCACGCCTCGGCGGCCGTGCTGGAGTCCCCGTCTGCACCGTCGCCCGGACAAGAGGAGTTCGACGGTCCCGCCGGCTACCAGGAGCTGGCCGAGGGACTGGCCGCGCTGGGACTGGCCGACGACCACCACAAGTCCGACCGGCATGCGGTTCCTCCCGCCTTCGGAGACCAGCTGATGGACAAACTGGCGGCTCACAAGTACAAAGGGCCGCTGGTAGCGGTCCTGGGCGGGATCAGCCCCGGCGAAGCACGTCTGCTGGCCCCCGCCGCCGAATTCGGCTCCCATGCCTTCGCTCTGATCGTCACCGACAGACCGCAACATGCCCGGGCTGCGATGGACCTGCTGCGTGCCGGCGGGTGGCGGACCGTGGCTGTCAGCCCCAAAGCCTCGCTGCCGGCTGCCTGGGCGCATTTCGACTCAAGCGACCGCATCCAGCCAGTGGGAACAGGGACGGCGTCATGACGGCCTTAGTGGACAAGCCTGCAGAGCGCCGCAGTCCCGAAACCTTGGGCGGGAGCGCCAACCGGCAGACTCCCCCCGGCATCGCGCCGTGGTTGATGAGCACCGCTGTTGTGGCTGCCGTCCTGTTGACCGCCGCGAGCCTGCACGACGTCCTCGAGGGTTGGAGTTGGTTCTTCCAGGTCGCCGTCACTGTCTGTTGCACCGAAGCGGGCACGGGGCTGGCGCGGCGGCTGGACTGGTCACCGCTGGCCGGCGCGGTGCTCGGGCTGGCCGCACTGGTGATGTCGGTAACGGCGCTTTTCCTGGCGCCGACCAGCTTGCTGGGGATAATCCCCGGACCCGACACGTTCGCGGCCCTCGATCCTATGCTGGAGGAAGCCCGCGACACCGTGGTCTCACAGGTCGCGCCGGTGCTGGTCAACAACGGAATTGCGCTGGCGGCCTGTGTGGGAGTCGGACTGATTGCCCTGCTGGTGGACACGCTCGCGGTTCCGCTGCAGATGCCCGCCGTCAGCGGTTTGGGCCTGCTCGCCCTGGCCATTGTCTCGGCCATCATCAAACCGAACAGCATCGGCGCTGCCGGCTTCCTGGCCGCCGCGGCGGGCTATCTCGTGCTTCTGGGCTGTGCCCAATGGCTTGCCGCCGACGGCACCGGCAGGGGGCGGCTGGCCTCGGCCGAGCAGGTCCGCCGGGCCGCGGGAATCGCGGCGGCCGGCCTGGCGGCCGCCCTGGTGCTTCCGCTGGCCATCCCGGGCTTCTCCTCCGGACTGTTCCCCGAAGGTTCACGGCTCAACTGGGGCGCGCCCACTGGTTTGAACCCGGTGGTCAGCCTGGGCGACAACCTGCGGCGGCCCGGCGCCTTCGGACGGATGACGTATGCCACCGATGCAAAGGACCCGCTCTATCTGCGCTCGGTCACGCTGGAAAACCTGACCGGCGCACGCTGGACCCCCAGCGAATTCGACGGCCACCGGCGCACCGGAATCGACGAACTGGACGTGCCGGGCACCGTAAACCTGCTGGCCGACGGAGACGTCACCACCACGCGGATCAGTACGTCATCCTTCACCAGCCCGTGGCTGCTGGCACCCTACGCGCCGGCACGGGTTTCCGGTGCCCGCGGCACGTGGAGCTGGGATCCGCGCACATTGAACATCCGCGGAGAATCAGGCACCACCACCGCGAACCAGGACTATGAGGTGCGCAGTGTCAGGCCTCAGCTGACAAGGGAAGTGCTCAGGGCCGCGGAACCGTCGAGTAACCCGATTGTTGATCCGGTGTTCTCCGAGCTTCCGGACAACATGCCCGCCATCATCGCGGACACCACGGCGAAGGTGCTCGACGGATTGACCAACCCCTACGAACAGGCCATGGCTATTCAGACCTATCTGCGGACGTCCGGCTTCGTCTACTCCGAACAGGCACCGGTAGACGGCGGCTACGACCAGAGCGGTTTCGAGATCGTGGCAGCGTTCCTGCAGAAGAAATCCGGCTACTGCATCCACTACGCAGCGACCATGGCCATCATGGCCCGGATCGCCGGCATTCCCAGCCGGATGGCCGTGGGCTACGCTCCGGGAAGGCCCACCGGAAACGTCATTGAAGATGGATCCGGCAAGAAACTGGAGGAGTTCGAAATCGATTCCCGGGACGCCCATTCCTGGCCGGAATTGTATTTCAGCGGCGTGGGCTGGGTAGCCTTCGAGCCCACTCCGTCACGCGGCGTGCTGCCTGCGTACGCCCAGACTGCTGCCGCCCCCGGCCCGGTGCTTCCGGAAGCGGACCCGCTGCGGCCCACTGGGCAACCCCGGGCTGCCACCGAGGCCCCGGGAGAGGCGGCGGCGTCGGGCTCCACCGGCGCAGCAGGCGAAGACATGCTCTCCCGCCAGATATGGTCGGCGGCCGCCGCATCCGTCGTGCTGGCCGTGGTGCTGGCGCCTTTGGTGCTCCGCCGCCGTCGTACCAGCCGGCGCCGCGCAGCGCTGGCCCACGGAGGCGGCACGGCAGCAGTACTCACGTGGGCAGAAGCGCTGGATACTGCCGAAGACCTCGGGTGGGCACCCGCGGCGACGGAATCACCACGGGCTTTCCAGCAGCGACTTGACGACGACGGCGTGGTCAGCGGAATATCTTCGGCCGCGCTGGCACGGCTGCGCGCAGGCTACGAGCGCGCTGCCTATGCCGCGCCAGAGACACCGGCACCGGGCGGCAGTAGCGCCGCCCGGTGGACAGAC
>NZ_JBNHHB010000241.1:0-7272 GCF_059091905.1 Arthrobacter sp. Dra40 | reverse complement strand
CAGCGAAGAACCCCGGTGCATTATCTGCACCGGGGTTCTTCGCTGGCAGCCGGAGCGCTCAGGCCTGGTCTTGCGGACGCGGCGGCAGCGGGCCCGGCCGCAGCACCGGATAGCCGGATCGGGCCGGCGGCTGGTCCGTCGGCAGTTCGCCGAGCATTTCCTTGAGGATGCCAACGCTGTGCTCCAGTTGCGGGTCCTCCCCTGCGCCGTAGGCGTGCGGCGGGAACGGCACCTCAATGTCCGGATCCACTCCGTAGTTCTCCACGCCCCAGCCCACGCCCTTGGTAAACCAGAACGCATACCGCGGCTGCGTGACACCGGTGCCGTCGGCCAGCGAGAACTTCGCGTCGATGCCGACCACCCCGCCCCACGTCCGTGTCCCCACCACCGGACCGATACCGCGCAGCTTGCTGACCTGCGTGATGATGTCGCCGTCGGACCCTGCGTATTCATCGGTGAGCACGACGACGGGGCCGCGCGGCGCGTGGGCCGGGTAGGTCCCCGGCTGCTCGCCGCGCGCGAGGTTCCACGCCGTGACCTTGCGTCCGATCAATTCGGCCACCAGCTGGGAAGTATGGCCGCCGCGGTTGCGCCGGACGTCGATGACAAGCGCGTCCTTGGCGGTTTCCACATCCAGATCACGGTGCAGCTGGGCCCAGCCGCGTGCCACCATGTCCGGGATGTGGAGGTAGCCGAAGGTTCCGTTGGATGCCTCGCGGACGGTGCGGCGGTTTCCGGAAACCCAGTTCTGGTAGCGGAGCCGTTCCTCGTCGCGGATGGGGATGACCGCAATCCGCCGCTGCAGGCCGGCTTCCGGGCTGCCGGGCCCGTTGACGATGGTCAGTTCGACGGTTTTGCCGGCCGCACCCACCAGCAGCGGAGCCGGCCCGGCCAAAGCGTCCACCGGGACTCCGTCCACGGCGGCGATCACATCGCCCGGCTGGACGGCCGCACCCGGCGCCGTCAACGGCGACATGGCCAGTGGATCGGATGATTCGCCGGCGAGGATCTCCTGCACCGTCCAGCCGGCGTCGGTCCGCGCCAGATCGGCGCCGAGCCGCCCCTGTTTCCCGGAGCCCGGCTCAGCGACCGGCGCGGGCTGGACGTAGGCGTGCGAGGTACCGAGTTCGCCGTGCAGCTCCCAGAGCAGGTCCACCAGGTCGTCGTGGGAACCAAGGCGCTCGACCAGCGGCCGGTAGCGGTCGTAGACCCCTTGCCAGTCCAGGCCCGCCATGTCCTCCGCCCAGTAGAAGTCGCGCTGCAGCCGCCAGGCCTCCTCGAAGGCCTGGCCCCAGACCTTGAGCGGTTCCAGCGTGACGCGGATCCGGCTCAGGTCCACCTGCACGCTCTCCGGCGAATCGTCGTCGACTTTCCCGGTGGCGGGCACGGCCCTGACCTGCCCCTTGTGCACGAACACGATCCGCTTGCGGTCCGGCGACAGTTCGTAGGATTCCAGGGCCGGCACCACCACGGACACCTCGCGGCGCGACAGGTCGAAGCGCTCCAGCCGCTGGGACTGCTCCGGCTCCTCTGCGGAGGCGCGCCCTTCCCCCGTGACACCGGCCGGGTCCGTGGCCAGCCACAGCAGCGCTCCGTCCACCGCGCTGAGGCGCGTGTAGCGGCCTTGCTGGACCGGGACGGGGATGATCCGCTCGCCCAGCCGTTCGGCGTCGACAACGATCTCCGTGGCAGCGGGCGTGGCTTGTTCCCCGGCCGGGGAAGCGTCCTGGTCCTTTTCCTCCGCCTGCGGCAGGTCCGGCAGCGTGCCGTGCACCGACGGGCCGAAGGGGGAAGACGTGGCGGCCGCCAACGCCACCAGGAACGGCTTGGTCGATTCGGGGAAACCCAAATCGAAGCTGTGCGTCGAATAGACCGGGTCGAAGCTCCGCTCGGAGAGGAACGCGGCGAATTTGCCGTCCGGGGTGAACGCAGGCCCGTGGTCGCGGAACCGTCCGTCGGTCACGTCGATGACGCTTCCGGTGCCATCGGCGCGCGCGAGCCGGAGCCGGGAGCGCGTCGCCTCCGCGGTGACCGGCTCGGCCCACAGGATCCAGCGCGAGTCCGGAGAAAAGACCAGCTCGCTCACCGCACCGTGGGTGGTGCCCGAGAGCGGGCGCAGCTGCCCGTTCCCGGCGTCGAGGACCAGGACCTGCCCGTACTCGGTGGCCACCGCGGCCAGCGTGCCATCCGGGCTGGCGGCCAGCGCGCTCACCCGGTCCGGCCCCGGCAGTTCCACCCGGCGCAGCTGCTGGGGTTCCAGCGTTTCGGCGGTGCGCGCGTCCGGTTCCCGGGCGTCCGCTCCAACGCCGCCGCTCTGCTTTCCGCCGGAACGCACCTCCACAATGGGTTGGGACTGGGTCGGGTTGACGACGGCGGAGGCCGACACCGGACGCGGCAGGCCTTCGGGCTCCGGCCGGGCAGGGGCCGGAGTGGCCGCGGCCGGGGCGGGCTGGCCGACGGCGGGAAGCTGTTCGAAAACCTGGCGGATGTAAAGAGCTTCTTCACCGCCGTGGTCGGCGACGTAGACCACCCGTGAGTCGCCAAGCGGGCGCGCCAGCCGGGCACGGACTCCAGGCGTCGCTTCCACGGCCCGCGAAGGTCCATCCCGGTGGGTGAGCCAGTGCACGGTTCCGTGCGTTTCTATGACCGAGGCAGTTCCCTTGGGGTTGGGAACGGCCGAGGCCAGATGCTGTGCCACGTTGAGCGGACGGCCCCGCCGTCCGGTCGACGCCGAGCCCAGGGTGATCTCCAGCCGGCGCGGTTCGGCGTCCAGGGAATCGAGCAGCCACAGTTCCCCGGCGGATTCGAAGACCACCCGGGTGCCGTCCGTCGAAGCGTGGCGGACATAGAAACTGTCATGGTCCGTGTGGCGTCGGAGGTCTGTCCCGTCCGGCCGCACCGAATACAGGTTGCCGTAGCCTTCGTGGTCGCTCAAGAAGGCGACCCGGTCCCCGATCCACAGTGGATCTGCCAGGTTCCCGTCCAGCCGGGCCACCAGTCGCTCGAATTCGCCTCCCCCGTCCCGGTCGATCCACAGCTTTCCGGCGGTACCGCCGCGGTAACGTTTCCACCATGCCGGCTCTCGCGAGAGCACGCTGCCGACCACCACGGGACGTTCGTCGCCAAGTTCGGGCCCGAACGCAACCGAGTCTACGGGCCCAAGGGCCAGCACCCGGGCATCGGAGCCGTCCAGCGGTACGGCGTAGGCCCAGGTGTGGCGGGATTCTTCGCGCTGGAAAGAGCTCGTGACCAACGCGTCGCCGTCGGGTGTGAATCCTTTGACCCTTGTGGAGGCATGGCCCCAGTAGGTCAGCTGGCGAAAGCCGCCGCCGTCCACCGCCGCCGTGACCGCTTCCGGCGCACTGGCTTGCACCACACCCCAGACCAGGTTCTGCCCGTCGGGAGAGAACCGGGGGTTCCGTGCGGGCAATTGAAGCGATGACACCCGCCACCCCCTGCCACCGGCAACGGGTGCAACCCACACGTCATCCTCGGCCACGAAGGTGACAAGATCGGCGTGCACATGCGGGTAGCGGAAGTAGCTCGATGAAGTCATGCCTCGATCTTAGTCACCGCCTGCTGCTGCCTCCGGGTCATCGGAGCGGCGGGGCGTTTCATGGACTGCCTGGATCAGCCAGCCTCCGTTCTGCCGCACCAGTGTCAGCAGGACGCGCTGGATCCTTGGATTAACCCGGCTTGCCACCACGTTGCCGTCGGCGGCCAGCTGCCGGAACGGAGAAGTGGTCACCGTTGCGGCCACCGCAACCTGCCCTCCCCCTGCGGTCTGCGCCGGGTCGGCTGCTGCCTCCTCCACGGTCGTTTCCAGCCCCTCCAGCCAGCTGCCCGAATGTGCCAGGGCCGTAATGATGTCCTGGTCGGCTGCCATCACCGCCGTCGCGGGAACATTGACCCGCTGCAACAGCGCCGGATCGCGCGTCCTCACCGCTTCCGTCCGCAACCAGACCAGGGCAGGCACGGCCGCCGCGGCATCACCGCCCCTAAGCGACTGCTCCACGTCCGCGGGCACGGCCCTGGGTTTCGGTGGGGCCGGTGAGGCCGGCGGTACGGCTGCGCGCCGCCCGGCAGCGGCCTGCTGCACCGGCTCGCCAGGGCGGGGCTCCCGGGCGGCGCCGAAGGGGTTGGGCACAGCCGACGTGAGGTCACCCGCTGCCACCGACGTCGCTCCAACGGCCACGGCCACCGCGGCTGCCGCCAGCAGTGCCTTGCCCCACCGGCCGCGCGCGGGCCGGGCGCCGGCTGCTTCCCGCCCGCCCGAACCGGCCGGGCCGCTGCGCCGCAACCGCTGCACCCGTGGTGTCCGCGGCCGGGCTGTGACGGGGGAAAGCGGACCGAACGCCCGGGACAGCAGCGCCTTGCCCTGGTACCCGGCTGCCCCTCCTCCCGCCTGCCGCCGGGTCAACAACCGGTCTGCAACGGACGGATGCGTCGAGACCGTCAAATCAAGTGCCTCGGGTTTGGCCACCCGGATCACGCGCCGGGCGAACTCCGCGGCTGACGGGCGCTCGTCCGCGCGCTCGGACAGTCCTTCTTCCAAAAGTGCCACCAGGGCATCCGGCACGCCGGGCATCAATGCGGTCAACGGCGGCCGCTGGGCTGTGGCAGCGGGCACCCGGCCGGTGAGCGCGAACCAGCCGATGGCCGCCAAGGCGTAGACATCGGATTCGGGGTCAAGACGTCCTACGCTGACGTCACTGTGCGGTTCCTTGAACCCGGGCGTACCTGCCGCAGGCGGCCGGTCGCTGCCCAGCGCCCGCGCGACTCCGAGATCGGCCAGCAGCGGCTTGCCAACGGCGGTGAACAGCACATTGCCAGGCGAGACATCCCCGTGGACCGTCCCCCTCCCGTGCAGGTAGTCCAAGACGTGGGCCATCGGGGTGAGGATAGTGACCGCTTCGCCCACGGCCAAGGGTCCGCGGGACGTGACGAGTGCCGCGAGGGAACCGCCGGCAGCATAGTCCAGCAGCAGGCCGGGTCCTAGAGTTGTGGCCACCCGGCCATGGGCGCGCAGCAAGTGCTCGTGCTGTCCGCCGGCCGACAGGGCCAGTTCACGGTCCGCCGCTGCGTTGGTCGACTCCGTCCGGTGCCCGTCCATGACAGCCCATGGCGCCGGGCTGCCCTCGTCGGGACCGCCGCGTTGCCGCGCCGCACGGCGCGTCAGCGACGGGACTTCCCTGCCCCCTGCGACGGAAGCGGGCGACGCAGAAAACACCTTCAGGGCGTATTCGGCGCCGGTCGACTCTTCGCGGACCAGCCAGACGTGGGCACACGCGCCACTTCCCAGCCACCGCTGCACCTGCAGCCCGGGGGCCGCAGGTGGCGGCGGTTCAGTCCCCCGGGCGGCTGCGCCGGATCCCTGTGCCTCTTCGCCCATGAACCACTTCTACTCCGTTTGCCCATGAGGTGCAGAAGTTATCCACAGCCACGGATCCGCAACACAAATAGAAGTGCCGGGCACACCAAGCGTAGGCTGGCGGAATGGCTCTTGAGTTCTCACGGTTGGGCTTCGCCCCCGACTACGTCGATTATGAAGAAGGCTGGGCGCTGCAGCGCAAGCTGCACGCGGAAGTGGTGGCGGGAACCGCGCCCAGTTCCGTGCTGTTGCTTGAGCACAGTCCGGTCTACACCGCCGGAAAACGGACGGAAGACCATGAACGGCCGCTGGACGGCACGCCAGTGGTCAGCGTGGACCGCGGCGGCAAGCTGACCTGGCACGGCCCCGGCCAACTGGTCGGTTATCCCATTGTCGCCCTTCCCGACCCCACCCGGGTGGCTGACTACGTCAACATCCTGGAGCAGGTGTTGATCAACGTGCTTGCCGGCTATGGCGTCGACGGTACCAGGATCGAGGGCCGCTCCGGCGTCTGGGTCGAGGCTGACGAGCGCGGCCCGGCCCGCAAGATCGCCGCGATCGGCATCCGAGTCAACCACCGGGTCACCATGCACGGCTTCGCCCTCAATTGCCGGAACGACCTTGCCCCGTACAGCCAGATCATCGCCTGCGGCATTGCCGACGCAGGCACCACCACCATCCAGGCCGAAACCGGGCTGGACGTGGCCCCGGCCGACATCGCCGACCGGGTGGAGGAGGAACTCCGCTTGTTCGAGAACTCTTTGGTCAAGACCGGCACCCCCGGCCCCGAGGCCACCGACACCCACACTGGCCACAGCCAGACCGAAGGAGCCCTGCTGTGACGCTCGCCCCCGAAGGACGACGCCTGCTGCGCGTCGAGGCCCGCAACGCCGCCACTCCCGTGGAGCGCAAGCCTGACTGGATCAAGGCCAAGGTCACCATGGGCCCCGAGTACGTGGGCATGAAGAACCTTGTCAAGAAGGAAGGACTGCACACGGTCTGCGAAGAGGCCGGCTGCCCGAATATTTTCGAGTGCTGGGAAGACCGCGAGGCTACCTTCCTGATCGGCGGTTCCGAATGTACCCGGCGCTGTGACTTTTGCCAGATCCACACGGGAAAACCCTCGCCGATTGACGTCCTCGAACCCACCAAAGTGGCTCAGTCCGTCCAGCAGATGAATCTGCGCTACGCCACTGTCACCGGTGTTGCCCGCGACGACCTGGCCGACGAAGGCGTGTGGCTCTATGCCGAGACCGTGCGGAAGATCCACGAGCTGAACCCGGGCACCGGCGTCGAACTCCTGATTCCGGACTTTTCCGGCAAGCCTGAGCACATCACCGCTATCTGTGACTCCAAGCCGGAAGTGTTCGCGCACAACGTGGAAACGGTGCCGCGCATCTTCAAACGCATCCGTCCTGCGTTCCGCTATGAGCGGTCGCTGGATGTCATCACGCAGGGCCGCGACCAAGGCATGGTGACCAAGTCCAACCTGATTTTGGGCATGGGCGAAACCCGCGAGGAGATTTCCGAGGCGCTGCGTGATCTCCACGCCGCGGGCTGCGATCTGATCACCATCACCCAGTACCTCCGCCCGACCGAACGGCACCACCCGGTGGAGCGCTGGGTCAAGCCGGAGGAGTTCGTTGAACTGAGCCAGGAGGCCGAGGAGATCGGATTCCTGGGTGTGATGAGCGGGCCGCTTGTGCGCTCGTCCTACCGCGCCGGGCGCCTCTGGGCCACCGCCATGCGCAAGAAGGGCCTGGAGCTTCCGCCCGAACTCGCGCACATCGGCGAATCCGGCAGCACCCGCCAGGAAGCCGCCACACTGATCGCTCGACGCGCTGCGCGAGGACCTGGCGGACATTATTGCGTGGCTTGGCGAACTGGTGCGCCAGGTGGAC
>NZ_JBNHHB010000240.1:0-7321 GCF_059091905.1 Arthrobacter sp. Dra40 | reverse complement strand
AGCGGTTGCGCGGACCCGGCCAGACACAAAGGCCGACCAGCCGGTGGTCGAGTAAGCCCGCTTGCGGCCGCGTGGAGGCCGCAAGGGCAACCCGCTGCCCGCCGGAACACACCGTTCCGGCGGGCAGTTGCGTCTCCACCGGCCGCCCCTACGACCGGCTCCGCCCGGCAACAGCCTTCCCGTTCGCCGGCGGTTCACCGCCAGGACACCTGCCGCGTCTACGGTGCGTTGAGCGCTCGGCGCAGAGGTACTGCATCTGCCGCCCGCGGATCTAGAATGCCTCAACAGTGCGGAGGGGAAGGAGCCAGATGTCCAGCCGCCAGTCCCGCCGATGCCGGATCACCGGTGCGGCACGGGACATTCGGCAGTTGCCGGCCGGTGGCTGTTGGAGGCCGGCATGGGCCCGCTGACCGATGCCGGGCAGCTGGCGGTCATGCTGGCCGTCTTCTACCTGCCCGGCTTCCTGGCCCTGCGGGCGCTGCGGCAGCCTGCAGGCCGCTCCCTCGTTCTCGCCCCGGCGGCCGGCACGGCGCTGGCGGCGGCCGGGACGATGGTGTGCCTGGCGACCGGCCTGCGCTGGAACCTGCTGTCGGCAAGCCTGTTGGCGGCCCTGGGCATTGGCGTGTGCTGGCTCCTCGGACGGGCCATCGCTCCTGCCCCGGCGGCGCGGCTCCTCGTGCCGCGCGCCACCGGGTGGCTGCTGGCGGCCTCGCTGGTCCTCGCCGCGCTGGTCCTGGGCTCGGTGATGCTCGACGCCATGGGCTCGATCCACCGCGTCTCGCAAGCCTGGGATCCGACCTATCACGTCAACGTCCTGCAGTGGATCAAGGACAGCGGCCAGGCCAGCCCCTGGAGCATCTGGCCCATCTTTGGCGGGGCGCCGCCGTCGTTCTATCCCGCGGGCTGGCACGCCATGGTGTCCCTGGTCCCGGGCGACGTGGTGACGGCGGGGAATCTGTCCTGCCTGGTCATCGGCTGCCTGGTCTGGCCCGCCTCCCTGGCCCTGCTGGCCCGCGCGCTGTTCCCCGCCCAGCCACTCGTGTGGGTGATCGCACCGCTGATCGCCTCGTCGATGTTGGCGTTCCCCTTGGTCCAGATGTTCCGCGCCGGGCAGTGGCCCAACGATTTCGCGACCGCGCTGCTGCCGGCCATCCTCGCGCTCGGCGTCCAGCTGCAGTACCCACCGCCAGCGGAAGCCCCGGCCCGCCCGGCGGGCGCTGCAGGTGCGGCCGCTCATGCCGGCGCCGGAGCCGCTGCCCGTCCTGCCGGTCCGGGCGCGGCACGCCCCGGCGAAGGTTCCCCGTACCGCAGCGAGCAGCGAAGGACGACGGCGGACCTCGCCGCGCTCGCGCTGGCGGCCTTGGGCGCAACATGGATCCACCCGTCCGCCGCCGGCAGTCTGCTGGTGCTCGGCGGGATCTATCTGGCCCGCTTCGTCGTGCTCCGCCTGGCCGCGCTCTGGCGAAGCCGCCGTCGGATCTTCTACGCGGCCGTGGGCCTGCTGGCGACCGCTGCGGCCGCCGCAGCGTTCGTCCTGGCCACTTCACACCTCGTGGCCGCGGTCATACGCTATCCCCGCGAATCCACCGCGGGTTGGGCCGGCGCCCTGGCCTGGCTGTTCTTCGATTTGCCGCGCCAGCCAGACAGCGCCGACGCCACCCCGCAGAGCTACGCCCTCGCCGTCGGACTTCTCATGGCGGCCGGGACGGTGTTGGCCTGCTTTGTCCGCCGGGCCCAACCAGCCGTTGCGGGCATGGCAGCCGCCATCGTGCTTTTCATCCTTGCTGCGGGCCCGACGGACCGCCCCTTCCGCTGGCTGAGCGGTTTCTGGTACACCGATCCGCCGCGGATCGCCCCGCTGGTGCACATTTACGGCGTCGTCTTCGCTGCGCTGGCGCTGGAGCGCCTGTGCGCGCTGCTGGTTGGCCTTGTCCGGACCCGAGCACTGACGGAACGGCGCTCCCCGGCGGCCACGGCGCTGGCGTTTGCCGTGATGGCCGCCGTCTTTGCCACCTCCGGCGGCTTCCGGCACGACGTGCGGGTTGAGGCAGCCTCCATCCGCTACGATGTCACGGAACACCGCGACGGCCGGGCGCTGATGGGCGACGAGCAGGAGTTCATCCGCTCCCTTCAACCGCTGATGCCCCACGACGCGATCGTCATCGGCGACCCCTTCAACGGGCTGCCCTACATCTACTCCCTCACCGGCCACCGGACCGTCTACTTCCAGAACGTCAGCAGCGCGGGCAGTGCAAGCAAGGACTACCTGCGGCACCATTTCCGCGACATCATGTCCGATCCCAAGGTCTGCCAGGCACTCCGGAGCACCGGGGCCACGTACTTGTACGACGACCAGCCGATCCGCGGCTACCAGCACAGCGAAAAACACCAGTGGCCGGGTTTCCGGAACATTGACTTCTCCCGGGGCTTCCGCCTCATCGCCTCGCACGGTACGGCGGCGCTGTATGAAATCACTGCCTGCCGCTGACAGCCGGGGTGCGGGCAGGCGGCGGGCTCCGGTAGGAAGCGGGGCGGCCCGGGCACAGGGTTTAATGGCGGCATGAACCTCTCCGAGCACCACTACGCGGTTTCGCTCCACTGGACCGGCAACCGCGGCGAAGGCACCGCCAGCTACCGCGGCTACGGACGGGACCATGTGGTGCGCGCGGCAGGGCTTCCCGAGCTGACCGGCACCGCCGACCCCACCTTCCACGGCGACAAGGACCGCTGGAACCCGGAGCAGCTGTTGCTGACCGCGCTCTCCCAATGCCACATGCTCTCGTACCTGCATGTTGCGGTGAAGAACGGGATCGTGGTGACAGCCTATTACGACGACGCCGAAGGCACCCTGCGCCTGAACCGGGACGGCAGCGGCGAATTCACCTCCGTCACGCTCCACCCGCGCGTTGCCATTGCCGATCCGGACCAGGCCGAACTCGCCCGGCAGCTGCACGCCGATGCCAACAAGGTCTGCTTCATTGCGCGCAGCGTGAACTTCCCCGTCCACCACGACCCCCGCATTGTGGCCGGCTGAGACAATGGATCCTGACAGCAACAGCGAACAGAGACCAGCGATGAATAAGACACCCCAGAACCCCGAACAGCCGGCCGCGCGCCCCGCTTCGACGCAGCCGGCCGGCGGCGCAGCCATTCCGTCCCGGTTCGGGCAGCCGCTGGCCACGTTGACCCCGGCACCGGCGGCCGCGAACGCGTTCAGGCAGCCCGAGTACACGGACAACTTCTACGACGCCGTCGGCGGCCACGAGACGTTCGTGAAACTGGTCGATGTCTTCTACGACGGCATCGCCGACGACGATGTGCTGCGCAAGATGTATCCCGAAGAGGACCTCGGCCCGGCCAAAATCCGGATGCGGATGTTCCTGGAGCAGTACTGGGGCGGCCCCGGCACCTACAGCGAACAGCGCGGCCACCCGCGGCTGCGGATGCGGCACCAGCCCTTCAAAGTGGACTTCGACGCACGGGACCGCTGGCTCAAGCACATGCGCCGCGCCGTCGACTCCCTGGAGCTGCCGCCGCTGTACGAGCAGACCCTCTGGGACTACTTGGAGCGCGCCGCCCACTCCATGGTCAACAGCGCCTGACGGCTCTTACGACGGGGCCCACTTGCGTTACAGCGATGCCCCGCTGCGCACCAGAACGTGGCCGCGGCCGGTGCTGACCCGAATCCAGCGGCCGTTCCGGTAGACGGCAGCCGGGTGCCCGTCCAGGAAGCCCAGCGTGAGGGCGGCGAAAGCCGCACCGGCCGGGACTTCCGCCGTTTCCGGGAGCTGGTCTGCTCCTGACAGGGGCCGGCTCCAGACCGTGCTGCGCGCGTTGTTGACGATCAGCTGCCCAGGGTTGTCCGGCAGGGCTTCGGAGATTTCCCGGATCCCCTCGCGGGCCGCATCTTCCAGTGCTGCGGCCGGCAGCTCACCGGTGTATTCCCAACCGGACCGCGGCGGCAGCACCCCGGTCCAGGATTCAGTCACCGTCGTCGGCGGGATGGCGAGGCCTGTTTCCTCATGACCCATTCTGGCCAGCCGGTCCCCCACCGAGGCCAGCGTGACGGTTTCCTCGACGGCGGCCGGCGCGGCCAGCGGCATCACGCGCAGGCCCAGGATCGTCGGCGTGGACTCGCCCAGGATCCGCGGCCGCATCAAGCACACATAGGCCGCCAGCAAGCTGCCGAAGGCCTGCAGGTGGATCGAATTCTCGCCGGCGGCGCGGGCGCGGCTGACGTAGGTCCTCAAGTCCGCTGCAACCTGGACATCGGCCAGCTGCAGCACCGGCGTCGCGATGGGTGTCACTGCGCGGCCTCCTGTCCCTCGCCGGCAGTCCCTGGGGCGTTGCGGAACGGAACCTGCGGCCCGCTCCACAGCGCCAAGGCGTCGCGGTAGCCGTCCGGCAGCGGCACCGGCCTTCCGGTGCCGGCAGCCACCAGCACCATGGTCGATGCGGCCAGCGCATGGGCGGTGCCTGTTTTCCCTGCCTCCGCATCAACGACGGCGTAGCCCAGGTCAAAGCTCGAGTTGCCGATCCTCGTCACCCACACGCCAACGTGCACCGGTTCGGTGCGGTAATCCAGCGGTACCCGGTACTCGATCTCCTGCCGTCCCACCAGCGTCTGGTTGCCGGCGCCACCCAGTTCGCGCAGCGTCGCCCCCGGCTTGGCTCCGGCGGTGGCCGGCAGATCCGGCCGCAGTTGGTGCAGCAGTACCCGGGCGGTTTCCAGGTAGCCCAGGTAGGTCACATTGTTCACGTGTCCGTAGGAATCGATGTCGCTGAACCGGAGCTGGATCGGGAACGTAGGGGCATTCTGCGGAACGGTAGGCATGATGCCATCCTCTCAAAGCGCAGCGGCCGCAACGAACCCTCGTCGCGGGCGATGGGTCTACCGGAGCTTCAGCCAAGCCCAGGGCGGCGGGGCTGCCTGGGCTGCAACCGTGGCTGACTGGGACTGCAGCCGTGGCTGAGTTGAGCGGTTGACCGGTGCCAACTACTGTCGGAGTTGTTCGTACCCGCGGGTAACCGGCAAGGAGACCACATGACCGCCATTGAGGAAGACGTCGATCCGACGGCCGTGTTGCTGGAGCTGCTGGACCTCTCCGACGCCGACGGCGCGAATACCGACGAGGAGATTTTCGTCGGCGTTTCCGAAAAGCAGCCGCGCGGCCGGGTCTTCGGCGGCCAGGTGCTGGCCCAGTCTGTCATTGCGGCCGTGCGGACCGTGGAACCGGACCGGCCCATCCATTCCATGCACGGATACTTCCTGCGCGCCGGCGACGCCGACCTCCCCATCACCTTCGGCGTCGAACGGCTGCGCGACGGCCGTTCCTTCTCCGCCCGCCGCACCCACGCCTACCAGAACGGCGTGCCGATCCTGTCCATGATCGCCTCGTTCCAGACTCCGGCCGAGGGGCTCGAACACCAGGAGGGTTTCCCCGACGGCATCCCGGACCCCGAAACCCTGCCGAGCACCGCTGACCTGCTTGGCAAGGTCGACCACCCGGTGGCCCGGCACATGGCGTACCACCGCCCGTTCGACGTCCGCCACGTCCAGGACGCCCTCTATGTCCAGGCCAAGGGAGAACGCCAGGCGGTCAATGCCGTCTGGATGAAGACCAAAGGGCCGCTGCCCGACGACCAGGGCCTGCACCGTGCCGCCCTCGCCTTCGGCAGCGACTACACGCTGCTGGAACCCATCCTGCGCCAGCACGGCGTTAGCTGGGTCACGCCGGGCATGAGCGTGGCCAGCCTGGACCACGCCATGTGGTGGCACCGCCCGGTACGGGTCGACGACTGGCTGCTCTACGTGCAGTCCTCCCCCAGCGCCTCCGGCGCCCGCGGCCTCGCGGTCGGCAAGATCTTCAACCGCGGCGGCGAACTGGTCGCCACCGTCGCCCAGGAAGGCATGATCCGGATTCCGTAGCCGGAGTCGCCCGCCTCCGGCGGCGGCGTCATCGCCTCCGGCCGCCGCGCTGTGGGACATTCCGTTCTGAACCACCTCCAGTGGTTACACTTCTCTTGCGTTGTCGGTGCAGCCTGCCAGTCCGGATGCCTCTGCGCACGGTTCCAGAGAAAGCATCCGGAGGAGAAGCGCCCGTGATCAAACGCTTAATCGTGGCCCTTGCCACGGTTGCCGCCGCTGCCGGCATCATGCTCTTGGCAGGCCCGGCTGCCACCGCCGCGGCGCCGGTCACCGTTCCTGCCGCTCCGGCGTACGGCGATCCCTGGATCCACAACTTCGATTCGTTCAGCGAAACCTACGATCCGGTGAAAAAGTTTTCGCTCCGGCACTCCCCTGCAGCCGCCACCTACAGGGTGGTCCTGCAGGTGAAAACCGGCACCAGCTGGAAGACGGTGGCAAGCAAAGCGCCTGCCCGGAACGGCCGGACGAAGCTGACCTACAAGCTGGCCACAGAAGGCAGCGTCCAGCTGCGCGCAGCGATCATCCAAGGCAAACGCTTGGTCGACACCACCAAAGCCGGAAAGACCATCTGGAAGCGCGCCGCCACCTACGCCACCCCCGAGTACGGGGACAAACCGTTCGCGGTAGCCGAAGGAAAAGTGGCCGCCGGCGACCGGGTGAGATACGGGGTTTACGTCGCCACCTACGGGTACGCCCGCACCGGCGCACTGCAGATGCAGACCGGCGGCAAGTGGGTCAACGTCCAGAAGCTCACCTGGAAGAAGAGCCCCACCGGTTACTCCCTGGCTGTGGCGAAGAGCCCGAAGACGGCGTTGAACGTGACCCGCAGCTACCGGGTCGTCGTCAACCCCTCGGCGTATGAAAAGGGCTGGACCTCCAAAACCGGCACTCTCAAGCATGAGAACCCGAGCAGCTACACCGGCTACCGCAAACAGTCCTACGACTACATGAAGAACTACTGCCCCCACCAGATCATCACGGTGAAGAAGGGCGGCTCCACCAGCACCGCGCACTCCGGCTCAAACCGCATCGAGATGGCGCCGGGCATGGAGGGCATCACGCATCAAGCGATCGCCCTGCACGAGTGTGCGCACATCATCACCTACCGCCTCTACGGCGATAACCTCCACACGATGGACCAGCGGTTGAACAAGATCTACCAGGCCCGCAACGGCGCCGAGATGGTCGCGGACTGCATGGCCTACCGGATGGGCGCCGACCCGAAGGCGTCGGTCTCCTGGTACACGAAGGACTGCACCGGAGCCCGCGGCACCGCCGCCAAGAAGATCCTGGCCGGCCAGAAGCCCTGACCCACGCACACATAACTCGGTGATGCGCAGTTCGTCGCCACGCCACTTCGAACAACAAACAGAAACGGCCCCGAACACGAGT
>NZ_JBNHHB010000239.1:0-7353 GCF_059091905.1 Arthrobacter sp. Dra40 | reverse complement strand
CGTCATTTCGTCAATTGGTACTACCCTGGCGTTCCCGTATATAGAGCAGGACGAGGAAAAAATCAGGTGGTGGACGCCAGAGCTGTTCATTGCCTCAACAAGACTGAGCAACCCGCCAACATTATTAGAATAGTATTCGAGCGGCCGACTTACGGAATCACCTACCGCTTTGAATGCGGCAAAGTGAATGACGACGTCGAACTGAAAGGCGGCAAAGGTTGCTTTGAGGGCCGCTTGGTTGAGCAGGTCCAGTTGCAGGAACGTTAGGCGGCTGGAATGGGCGATTTCGCCGGCGCGCTTTACCGAGGCAGCGGAACTGTTGCCTAGATTATCGATCACGATGACATCAAATCCGTTGGACAGGAGGTCAACGCAGCAGTGGCTGCCGATGAAGCCGGCCCCGCCGGTAACGAGGGCTGTCTTGTTGGGCATGAATACCTCTCTCATAATTTGAGCGGTTGGCCAGATCTGATTGCCCTGCGCCGGTTGAGGGCTGGTTAGCGTACGGGGCGGCCCATGGCCCGGATGGTCCAACCGGCCTTGCGCCAATAGTCAATGTCCAAGGCGTTGCGGCCATCAAGTATGTTCCGTGCTCTGACGAGGGTAGAAAGACGGGCGGGCTCAAGCTCGCGGTACGCGGGCCACTCGGTGAGGTGGACAGCTAAGTCTGCAGCTTCAAAGACCTTGTCGATGTCGGTGGAGTAGTTCAGAGTCGGGTGAGTGTTGCGGGCATTGTCTAGCGCTTCCGGGTCATGCACACGTACGTCCGCGCCTTGGCCCTGCAAGGCGAGCGCTACCGCGAGCGCGGGGGAGTCGCGTACGTCGTCGCTGTTGGGCTTGAACGCGGCACCGAGGACTGCGATGCGTTTGTCTTCGACGGAGCCGCCTAGCATCTTCCGTGCCAGGTTGACAGCGCTGTGCCGGCGGTTGATGTTGATCCTGTCGACGTCGCGAAGAAAGGTCATCGTTTCTCCGACCCCGAGTTCCTCTGCCCGGGCCAAGAAGGCCCGGATGTCTTTGGGCAGGCAGCCGCCTCCGAAGCCCACGCCGGGGGTGAGGAAGCGGTGCCCGATACGGGGATCGTGGCCCAGCGCGGATGCGAGCGGTAAAATGTCCGCTCCCGCGGCTTCGCAGACTTCGGAGATTGCGTTGATGAATGAGATTTTAGTCGCGAGGAATGCGTTGGCGGAGACCTTGACGAGTTCCGCAGTCGCCAAGTCGGTGCAGATATAGGGAGTACCGGCGGCCAGAATCGGTGCGTAAACTTTCTGCAGAACCCTTTCTGCGTCGACCGAGGTAACTCCGACGACCAGCCGATCCGGATGCAAGGTGTCCTCGACCGCGAAACCTTCCCGAAGGAACTCCGGGTTCCAGGCGACCTGCACCCAGGTGCCCGGGGGTACAAGACTGGTGACCTTCTCGGCCAGCCGTGATGCGGTGCCGACCGGGACCGTCGACTTTCCGACGAGCAGGCACTGCTTATGCAGGTGCGGCGCCAAGCCATCAACTACTGCATCGACATACTTCATGTCCGCGGAGGCCGAATCCGGGCTTTGAGGGGTCCCGACACAAATAAAATGCACGTCACCGAAGGCTGCGGCTTCTTGAAGTGACGAAGAGAACCGCAGCCGACCGGCTTCCAGGTTCTCGCGGAGAAGTTCCGGGAAACCAGGTTCGTAAAACGGAGCGCGGCCCTGGGAAAGCCGTTTGACCTTGTATGGATCCACATCCACACCGAGGACTTCGTGGCCGAGTTGGGCCATGCCCGCAGCATGGACTGCACCAAGGTAACCGGTTCCAATGACTGTAATGCGCATAGCTTTCTCCGTGATTTTGGAAACCGGCAGCGCCGATGCTTGGAAAATTGCAACCAGACAGCCGGACCGCTGCTGTTCCTGAGGTGAAACCGACCGGTGAAGGTCCGGGTACGGTCGTCAGGCCGGCCCCGCAAAAGCTGATGTGTTTGCGGCCGGTTCGACGTCCCAACCTTCGAACTGCGCGCCGGTGAGGCTCTTGGCGGCCGCGGAGACTTCCGCCTTTTGGGAACGGAAGTACTCGATGGTGCGCTCCAGACCTGTTTCCGTCGAGACGAGCGGCTGCCAGCCCAAACGTTCCATAGCACGGCTGATATCCGGCCTGCGGCGTGCCGGGTCGTCAACAGGGAGCCGGTGAAATTCGATGGGCGACGCCGAACCCGTGATTTTAAGTATGAGTTTGGCTAGATCATGGACAGTACGTTCCACCGGGTTTCCGAGATTGATGGGCCCTGTTTCATCCGAGTCGATCATGACCATAAGGCCCCGGACCAGGTCATCGACGTAGCAAAAGCTGCGTGTCTGGGTTCCGTCGCCATAGATGGTGAGCGAGTCACCGTTCAGTGCCTGGGATATGAAGCTAGAAACAACACGCCCGTCTCCGGCCCGCATTCGTGGCCCGAATGTGTTAAAGATCCTCAGGATCCCAACGTTCACGCCGTGGTACCGTGCGTAAGCCATGGATATCGCCTCCGCGAACCGTTTGGCCTCGTCGTAGACGCTGCGCGGACCGACGGAATTGACGTTCCCCCAGTAGTCCTCTGTCTGCGGATGGACTACCGGATCTCCGTACACCTCGCTTGTCGACGCAAGAATGAACCGCGCCGCCTTCGCTTCGGCCAGCCGTAGGGCGTTTTCGGTTCCCCTGCTGCCGGCGGCCAGCGTCTCCAGTGGAAGCCGGTGATAATCCGGCGGGGAGGCGGGGCTGGCCAGGTGGACAACGGCATCTGTGGCATCCTCCAGGGCCAATGAGTTGCTGACATCGGCAGTCAGGAACGTGAACCGCGGATTGCTCCTGAACGAGGCGATGTTCATCCGCCGTCCGGTGGACAGATCATCGATGCAGGTCACGAAATCCCCGCGCGCCAGCAGTTTTTCACAAAGGTGCGATCCCAGAAATCCTGCCCCACCGGTTACCACAGTCCGCATGGTGCCCCCCACTGCGATTTCATTTACATCTTGGCTCTGATGCCAGAGTTGCTGATTCGGCGTTGACTGTTCGGCGGTGTAAACAGACCTAGCGGTCGCACCCACCATCGGAATAACTGCCGTTGAGTATCAAGTCTTGAGGAAGGCTTCCGCTTCGGTGACCCCCAAATTTGGGGATTGACAAGCGGGGTCAACTTTGGTCAGTGCCGAGAAGATCTCAAACTCGGGGGGTATGCCATGAGGATCGTCTTTACTGAAACGTTGAATGGCTCTGATTTCGAATCCATGGCAGAAGTCTTGCAAACTCCTCGATACCGGAAAATTTTCGCCGCAATCCTCGCCCAACCCTTTAACAACAGTCATCAATGTGATCAGGCACGTAACATTCAAATTCGTCAAGCGCGATCAGTATCTTGCTCAGCTGCGGTTTGACGAATGACCTTCTGGTCCTTGGCGCCGACAATGGGCGATACTCCACGTAAAGGCCCAAGTAAGCGTGGTCCTCGGGTCTAGCGACGGATGATCGGCCCATGAACAGAAACTCTAAATGGAGGAGTGGGAGCAGGCAGTTGCGCCGGGCGTCGACGCACCGGAGGGGAGGCGGTCATGGCCCCGGCCGGAGTCCCCGCCGGGGCGCAGAAAGCCCTTTCGTCGACAGCGTTCGTCACGCACTGTTCGTGGGCCGCTCGGGCAAGATCCGGTGCCGTCGAGCATCACCAGTTGAGGAACGGTTCACCGTGAATACGGATCGACGGAGCAGGAGAGACATCTGGTTCCCAATGCTCCGCGTCCCGGCATGATCGGCTTGCCCGCAAGCTCCGGCCGCCGGAGCACCTCGACCGCCGCGATGAGCTGGTCGAGATCGACGTGCAGCACCCACCGGATTCCGCTCACGCCCCCAGCCTGCCCCAAGCGCTATTCGCTGGGCGGCTCGTCCGGATCGAAATCCTCCAGCGGAGCTCCGGGCCGATCGTCCGGCACCCCGCCTTCGAGGGGATCGGACAGTGTTTCGTCCACGGGACGCTCGGAGTCTGTATCGACCCCGGCGTCAACAAGTTCCGGCGGGACTGCATCGACGCCCTCGTCGGGGATCAAGGGGTCTTCGCCTTGGACGGTCAATTCGGGATCCGGCAGGTTCTGTTCGTCCTCCGGACGGTATTGCTCGCTCATGAGAGCCTCCTTGAATCGTTGACCCAGGTTCCGCTTGGAGTGCCACCGTAACCCGGACGAGCCGACAGGGAAACAGGTAGGCGGCCCGAGCGGCACCGATCGTGGTTCACCGTCAGGGTAGAGTCCGCCGGCGTTGGGGGAACGGAACCAGATCCAGATCTTTGGCGATGACGACGGTGCTGCCTCCTGCTCGTGCGTTGGCCTCCCGGGCGAGTGGCGTCAGGTCGGCGTAACGTGAGGAAAAATGGGTCAGCACGAGTGTGCCCACACCGCCGCCGGCTGCGAGTCCGCCTGCCTGCCCGGCGGTGAGGTGGCGGTACCGGGCCGCCAATGCGCCGTCGTCGTCGCTGAAGGTGGACTCCGCCACCAAGAGGTCCGCTCCGTCGGCGAGCTCTTCCGCGCCGGGGCACACCGCGGTGTCCATCACAAAGGCGAAGCGCTGTCCCGGCCGCGGCACGCTGACCTCCTCCAGCCGCACTCCGTTCAGGCTTCCCTCAAGCTGAAGCAGGCCAACGTCCGGTCCGGCAATCCCGGCGGCAGCCAGCCGCTCGGGCAGCAGGGTACGGCCGTCGGGCTCGACCAGCCGGTAGCCGTAGGTTTCGATCCGGTGGTCCAAAGGCAGCACTTCGAGGCCGTCCGCAATAGAGCCTGCGGCGCCGTGCGGGTGCAGGCGCAGGTCCAGCCCGGGGGACGCGAGCGAGACCAAAGCCCGCACCACCTCCTCGCCGGAGGCCGGGTAGTGCAGGTGGACCGGATGCTCGACGCCGTCCAGGACCATGCGCGAGAGCACACCCGGCAACCCGTAGCAGTGGTCGCCGTGCACGTGCGTGAGGCAAATGCGTGTGATCCGGCTGGCCGAAACACCGGCGAGGATCATTTGCCGCTGCGTGCCGTCACCGGGGTCGAACAACAGACCCTCGCCATCCCACCGCAAGAGGTAGCCGTTGTGGTTGCGGGACCGCGTGGGAACCTGCGAGGCGGTACCGAGGACGACGAATTCGCGCATGCCACCGAGTCTGCCATTGCCGTTCTTCCGGCGGCCACCGCCGGATCAGCGGCACCGTGCGATCGGCGCACAGCAGGGACTCGTCGTAATCCGCTGACGGAGCCCGGTAGGAGCGGGGCGTATTGCTGCCTGCTGTCCGGGCTGGGAAAATTTCGGTAGCGCTGCAGGTGGCTGGGCAAGGCCCTGGCCGCGGACAAGAACGTGATGGAGGCGGTGAAGGACATGGGCAGGGCAGTAGGTGACAACAGCCGGCGAATGGAACGCGCGGCAGAGCTGCGCGCTGGGCGGGACCATGCACCTGCCGACGCAGTAGAAGCGAAGCAGACCGCCGCGGAAGAAGAGAAGAAGCGCAAAATCCGGGAGCTGGACACATCCCGCCGCGCCGATTATCTGGTCCGCGAGGCCATGGCGCGCGGCGAGTTCGACGACTTGAAATACGCGGGCAAACCCATCCCGAACCTGGGCAACAGCTATGACCCCGACTGGTGGCTCAAAGGATTGATCGAGCGCGAGAACCTGACGGGGCTGGGGCCGGAAGCGCTGCTGCTGCGCACGGAGGACGCCGAGCTGGACGGCCGGCTGGATCAGCAGATTTCGGACCGGCAGGTACGCGAAATCCTGGAGGACTTTAACGCCAGGGTGGTGAACGCGCGGCGCCAACTTCAAGGCGGCCCGCCGGTCATCACGAAAACGCGCGACGTGGAGTATGAACTGGAACGCTGGCGCGAGCGCCGCGCTGCCAGAGCAGAGGCAGCGGCACGCGAAGAACCCGAGTTCGAGCCGAAACGGCCGTGGTGGCGCCGGATGTGGGACCTGACCGAATAGCTTCCGGCGCTACTTCCGCTGGCTGGCCGCTGCGGGACGCAAGCCGGCCAACTCCTTTTTCACCTGCCGTTTGGGTACCGGGCGGAACCCGGCGGCGAGATAGCGGTCGCGCACCGAACGCTCGGAGCGGAAGAGCGCCCAGCCGCGTTTGAGCAGGAACGGCAGCGGTTTGCGGTGCTCCCGCAGGTCGCGCACGAGGCGGCGCACCGCCGTCGTGATGGGAGAGACCGTGATGAAGACGGCGTCCACCTCCGCCCCGAGGCCGCGCAGCTGGCTCAGGACTGCGTCGGCGAAGATGCCTTCGGCAATCACCGGCCCCTCCGCAAGCTCCACGGTGCGGTGCCCGTCATAGCTGGAGGTGGCGATGGAGTAGTTGGGGATCCGGGTGCGGCCGGTCTGCAGCAGTTCCATCGTGGCGCGGGCTGCGGCGCCGCTGTTCCAAGTGCCGGAATGGTCCCAGTCGATTTCCCCGTACGGAGTGAGCGGCAGCGGGGACGCGGGGGTGTGCTCGCTGATTTCCCGATAGAACCCGTCGAGTTCCACATGCGGACGGCCAAACCGGGCGGCCAGATAGGACTTGCCGGATCCGGAAGCGCCGCCGAGCAGAATGAGAGGGATGGGAGGAGAGGGCACACCGCTATTATTCCGTGTCCGACGCCGTGTCCGACGCCGTGTCCGACGCCGTGGCCCGGCACGCCGGGGCGCCGGGGCGCCGGAGCCGTCAAGCGGTACCTGCTGCGGGGCGGATATGCCCAGACGGAACGTGCTGCCGGCCGGCCGTAAGATGGCAAGGGTATTCCGCCGCCGGCGGCGCAGAACAGCAGGTCAGGAAGCAGGCATCACCTTGGAGCAGTCACCGCAAAGCGCTCGCGGGCTGGCGTGGGTCCGCCAGGCGGAGTCTTTCGGCGCCGCAGCGGATCTGCAGTACGGAGTGGAACTGCTGGGTGCTGCCAAGCAGGGTCGGCTCGGTCCCACGATGCGCGTCTACCGGCCGGCGCCTACGGTGGCGTTCGGCCAGCGCGATGCCCACCTGCCCGGCTTCGAGGAAGCAGCCCGGCGGTGCCGCGAACTCGGTTTTGAGCCGCTGGTGCGCAGGGCCGGCGGCCGGGCAGCGGCCTACCACGACGGTTGCCTGGTGCTGGACCACGTGGAGCCCCTGGCTGATGCCATCGCCGGCGCGAAAAAGCGGTTCGGGCTGTTCGGGGAGCTTCTTGCCGGAGGTCTGCGCGACACCGGGCTGCGGGCAGGGGTCGGCGAAATCCCGGGGGAGTACTGCCCCGGCGAGTTCAGCATCCACGGGGCGCACGCGGGTGATCCGTTGCGCCGGGTCAAGCTGGTGGGCACCGCCCAGCGGGTTGTCGCCGGCGCCTGGCTGTTTTCCTCCGTGGT
>NZ_JBNHHB010000238.1:0-7380 GCF_059091905.1 Arthrobacter sp. Dra40 | reverse complement strand
GCCAGAGCGGCCGAATGGACTTCACTGCTAATGAAGGGTCGGGGTTAAACTCGACCGGGGGTTCAAATCCCCCCGTCTCCGCGTCAACTCCCCCGGGCAACCGGGGGAGTTTTTGCGTTTCCCCGCCTTCGGCATAGCGTCACCGCGTCCGTCGGCCTCGCCGTCCACATCGCCGGTCGTCTAATGCCGCGCGGGCCCGAGCCAGCGGCCCAGCGCCTCCTCCAGCCCATGCTGAGCCCGGTCCCCCGTCCAGGCCACATGCCCGTCGGGCCGGATCAGCACGGCCGCAGGGGCGCTGACTGGACCGATCACGGGAAGCTCCCATCCGCCGTCGTACGTGGCATCCACCAACTGCACCCGGTCTGCCCAGGGGCCCGGATCTATGCTGCCGGGTGCGCCGAGGTTGAGCAGCACGGCGCGGGCGTTGTGCAGGAGGGTGAAGACGCGCAGCGGACCGTGAGCGGTGACAAGGTCGAGATCGGGCATGCGGCGCCCGAGCAGCGGGTGCCCCTCCCCGAGGTCATAGCGGATGTCCAGGCCGGAAATCAGCCCGCCCAGCCGCTTCCGCGCCTCCTCGATGGTCAGCAGGCCGGCCACTGTGTCGGCCAGCGCGCCAATGCGCGGGTCGGCCCGCTGCATGAGCGACTGCGCCATCGTGTACTTCAGCGCGCGGGCCGCGGCGGGGTGCCGCTCGGCGTGATAGGTATCCAGCAGGCTCTCCGGCGCGATGCCCTTGACCACGTGGGCGAGCTTCCAGCCGAGGTTCACGGCGTCCTGGATGCCGAGCCCGATCCCCTGCCCGCCCGAGGGAGCATGGATGTGCGCGGCGTCCCCGGCCAGCAGCACGCGGCCGCTGCGGTAGGCCGCTGCCTGCCGCGTGGCGTCAGTGAACCGCGAGATCCACGTCGGAGCGTGGACCCCGAAGTCGGTGTGATAAATCTCGGTCAGCGCCCGGGCGAGGTCAGCCAGGGTAGGCTCGGCCGATCGCCGCAGTTGCTTCTCGGTCACAACAACCCGCACGGTTTGCCCGTCCTCCATCAGGTGCAGCCCGTGGACCCCCACCTCGTCGATGCGCATGCCCGCCGGCAACTCCTCGGTCACCTGCACTTCGGCGATCAGGCTGCTCCGCGTCGCATCCCAGCCGGGGAACTCGATCCCGGCCGCCTTGCGGACAACACTTCGTCCGCCGTCAGCACCGACCAGGTACAGCGCGCGCATCGGCACGCCGTCGGCGAGCCGCACGTCGACCCCGCTGTCGTCCTGAACGAAACCGTCCACCGTGAGCCCCCGGTGGACGGACACACCCAGCTCCTCGATCCAGCCGGCCAGGATCCGCTCAATATGGTTCTGCCACAGGCCGAGCGTGTACGGGTGGCGGGTCGGAAAGTCGCTCACGTCCAGCTTTGTGTTCCCGAAGAACGCAGCCTGGACGGGCTTGCCTTCCGCCAGGAACCGTCCGGCAATCCCGCGCTGGTCCAGGATTTCGATGGTCCGCGAGTGGAACCCTCCCGCCCGGGAGCCCACTAGCTCCGGAGTCGGGCGGCGCTCCACAATCGCCGCCTCCACTCCGACCAGGGCCAGCTCCCCGGCCAGCATCATCCCGGTCGGACCGCCTCCGGCAACGATCACATCGACCATCACGCCCCCGCCTTCCCGACTTTCCGTGCACCGCTTGCGGGCACGTCCGAGCCAGTCTGCGCCATGACAGGGGCCTTGCCGCAAGCCCCCAGGGGCGCGCTACATTGGAAGTGGCGGGGGATCTTCAGTGCCGGCAGGCACGAGAGGCATGGCCGTTGACTGGCCGGCTCAGCCTTTGAGCGCCAGGACGAAAGGCAGAACCGATTCCGCCCCGGCCAGACGCAGCGCGCGGCCCGCCACGGTCAATGTCCACCGGCTGTCGGCGACGTCGTCCACCAGCAGCACGGGGCCGCGGTTCTCTGCCAACCAGGCTTCGCCGCCCTCGGGGACCTGGAACTGATCCCAGACGTCGGCCAGTCGGAACGCGCTGTTGCCGCCGGGGCCGCTGCGGGGTCCGCCGTGCGGGACAGCGAGCTCGCCGAGGTACGGCAACTGGCCAATCTCCGAGAGTCCGCGTGCCAACGACTGCACCAGCAGCGGCCTGCTCCGCGACGGCACGCTGACAACGGCGACCGGCCGCTGCGCCCAGCCCCACTGGGCAAGGACCTGCACGCAGGCCTTCAGCATTCCAGCGGGCACCTCGCGGTCCGGAGCGTCGGCCCCGAAGACCTCCCGCAGCTGTCCGCCCCAGCCCAAATCCGTCAGGCGCGCGAGCGCCCGGCCGCTGCCGTTGGCCTCCGCCGGCGGAATCTTGCCCTTGACCGGCACTCCCAGTTTCTCCATCCCGCTGGGCCACATGGCCCGGGGTTCCAGTTCGACGCCGGCCCGTTGCAGGGCGGCGCCAGCGCTTTCGGTGGCCTCGGCCGCGATGGTGTCCGAGTACCAAGGCCCCGCACAGTTGTCGCACCGGCCGCACGGAGCGGCCGCCGGATCATCCAGCGCCCTGGCCAGGAACTCCATCCGGCAGCCGGAGGTGTTCTCGTAGTCCAGCATGGCGTTCTGCTCCGCCACGCGGGCGGCGGAGATGCGGCCGTAGCGCTCGGCGTCGTACGCCCACGGCAGGCCGGTGCCCTCCCAGCCGCCGCTGACCTTGCGCACGGCGCCGTCAACAGACAGGACCTTCAGCAGCAGTTCCAGCGGCGAGCGTTTCAGGTTCACCAACGTCTCCAGCGCCGCCGTGGACAGCACCGTGCCCGGGGCGGAAAGCTCGCGCAGCACCGCATTGGCCGTTCCCTCGTTGGGCATCGAGGCGGTGGCAAAGTACTCCCAGATGTCCCGGTCCTCGGTACCGGGCAGCAGCAGTACATCCGCGTTGGGCGTACCGCGGCCGGCACGTCCCACCTGCTGGTAGTAGGCCACCGGGGAACTCGGAGCGCCCAGGTGCACCACGAAGCCAAGGTCCGGCTTGTCGAACCCCATGCCGAGCGCGCTGGTGGCGACGAGTGCCTTGACCCGGTTCTCCTTCAGCGCGGCTTCGGCCTGCTCCCGCTCCGCCGGATCCGTCCGGCCGGTGTAGGCGGCCACTTCGTGGCCGGCCTCGCGCAGCAGTCGGGCGGTGTCCTCCGCAGCGGAAACCGTGAGCGCATAGATAATTCCGCTGCCGGGCAGATCACCCAAGTGCGTCAGCAGCCAGCCCAGCCGGGCTCGCGGGCTCGCCAAACGCAGCACCCCCAGTCGGAGGGAAGCGCGGGCGAGCGGACCGCGGATGGTGAGCACACCGCCGTCGTGCCCTGACGCGGAGCGGACACCGAGCTGCTCCTCGATGTCATGGACCACGCGGGAATTTGCCGTGGCGGTGGTCGCCAGCACCGGGACGCTATCCGGGAGCTGCTCGATCAAATCCCGGATCCGCCGGTAGTCGGGACGGAAGTCGTGGCCCCAGTCGGAAATGCAGTGCGCCTCATCGATGACCAACAGGCCAGAGCTTTGCACCAGCTGCGGAAGCTGCTCGTCCCGGAAGCGCGGATTGTTCAGCCGCTCGGGTGAAACCAGCAGCACGTCCACGGTGTTGGCGGCCAGCTGTTCCTGGATCTGGCCCCATTCCAACTGGTTGGCGGAGTTGATGGCTGCGGCGCGGACGCCCGCTCGCTCGGCTGCCGCCACCTGGTCCCGCATCAGGGCGAGCAGCGGCGAGACAATCAGGGTGGGGCCGGCGCCTCTGCGGCGCAGCAGCAGGCTCGCCACAAAGTACACCGCCGATTTGCCCCAACCGGTCCGCTGCACCACCAGGGCGCGCCTCCCGCCGGAGACCAGCGCCTCCACAGCCTCGAACTGGCCCTCGTGGAACTCGGCGCTGTCATTGCCCACCAGGGCACGAAGCAACGCGGTGGCCTCCTGGCGCAGCCCGCCGCCGGCCTGCCCGGCCGCCCCCGTCCCCAGTGTCGCCGTGTCCGTTGTCCCGTCGATCAGCTCAGCCATGTCCACCAGTATTCCAGCCGCCGCGGACAACCTGGCCCTTTTCCACAGGAGGCCCTTATAAGCTGGTGACGTGAGCAGCATAGATCTCGGCCTGTCCTTCAAGGCCTACGACGTCCGCGGAATCGTGGGCGAGACCATTACCGCAGCAACCGTGGAAGCGACCGGGGCCGCTTTCGTGGACGTGCTGTCCCTGGCCGGGCAGACCGTGCTGGTGGGCGGCGACATGCGCCCGTCCTCGCCGGAGTTTGCCGCCGCGTTCGCCCACGGCGCCGCCGGCCGCGGCGCCAACATCCAGATGCTGGGGCTGATTTCCACCGACGAGCTCTACTACGCCTGCGGCTCCCTGGACGCCGCCGGAGTGGTCTTCACCGCCAGCCACAACCCGGCCCAGTACAACGGCCTGAAGATGGCCAAACCCGGCGCGGTGCCGGTCTCCTCCGACACCGGCATGTTCGACATCCGCGACCTGGCACAGAAATACCTCGAGACCGGCATCCCCGACGGCACCGGCCCCGGGACCATCAGCGAAACCAACGTGCTCGCCGGCTATGCCTCCTACCTGCGCTCACTGGTGGACCTGACCGGCATCCGCCCGCTGAAAGTGGTGGTCGATGCCGCCAACGGCATGGCCGGCCTGACCACCCCCGCGGTGCTTGGCGACACCCTCCTGCCCGCGCTGCCGCTGGAGATCGTGCCGATGTATTTCGAGCTGGACGGCACCTTCCCCAACCATCCGGCCAACCCGCTGGAGCCGGAGAACCTGGTGGACCTGCAGGCCGCCGTCATTGACCACGGGGCAGACATCGGCCTGGCGTTCGACGGCGACGCCGACCGCTGCTTCGTGATCGATGACACCGGGGCCGCGGTCTCCCCCTCTGCCATCACCGCACTGGTCGCCCGGCGCGAGATCGCCCGCGCCCAGGCCGCCGGCGAGGAACACCCGGCCGTGATCCACAACCTCATCACCTCACGCGCCGTACCCGAAACCATCACCGCCGCCGGCGGCCGGGCCGTGCGCACCCGGGTGGGCCACTCGTTCATCAAGGCGCACATGGCGGAGGAAAAGGCGGTGTTCGGCGGTGAACACTCCGCGCACTACTACTTCCGCGACTTCTACAACGCCGACACCGGCATGCTCGCCGCCCTGCATGTGCTTGCCGCGCTCGGTGAACAGCAGAAGCCGCTGTCCGAGCTGGCCGCCGAATACGACCCCTACTGCGCCACCGGTGAACTGAACTCCCAGGTTCAGGACAAAGCCGCCGCCGTCGCCCGCGTGCTGGCCGACTTTGCCCCCGCCCTGGCAGCCGATTCGGCCGCTGCCGGCACCGACACCACCGCAGGCAACTGCCCCGCCGAATACGCGGGCACGAGCGTGGGCGTGGACCGGCTCGACGGCACCACCGTGACAGCCGCCGACGGTTCCTGGTGGTTCAATCTGCGCCCGTCCAACACCGAACCCTTCCTGCGCCTAAACGCCGAAGCCACCAGCCCCGATTTGCTCCACACCCTCCGCGACCACATCCTCACCCGCGTCAGGCAAACACCGTGAGTGCGTCGTGGCGCGACGGCATCCCCGCCGAAGTGCTGGCCGATATCGACACCTTGTTCGGAACCGGACTGGGAGTGGCGCAGGAGCAGTTGACCGAACACGGAGCGTTCCTGCCCGCTGGCCTGGTCACCACGCTCGACGGCGGACTGCGGCTGGTGGTGGTCTCCCCCGATGATCTGGACGCCGAGGCCGCGGAGGTCAACGTGGACGGGATGATCGATGACCTGTACGCCACCCTCCGCCAGGAACGCGCCGATTTCCGTGCCGTGGCCGTGATCAGCGATATCTTCCTTCCCGAGGAAGACGCCGACGCGATCCAGATTGCGGTGGAGCACTCAGCCGGCATCGCGGTTTCGGCCATCCAGCCCTACCATCACGACGACGACGGCACCTGGAGCTACCCGGACCCTTTCGTGGACCCGCAGGAACGCCTCGTCTGGCCCGATGAGGTACCCGGCGAAGAAGCCTAGACTGATCTGCCGCCCGTTTCCCGCCCGTAGGGCGTGGTGACCGGCGGCACAGCGGGAAATTCCACCCGCCCCGGACGGCTAAAATAGACAGCATGCGTATCAATGCCTTTTCCGACGTGTGCCTGCGTGCACTGATGCTGCTTTCCGCGGCGCCGGAAGGCGGATTGATGACCACGCAGGCCATCGCGGACGGCGTTGGGACTCCGTACAACCACGTCAGCAAAGCAGTGCTGAAGCTGCGCTCGCTCGGGCTGGTCGAGGCGGTGCGCGGCCGTGCGGGCGGGGTGCGGATCAGCAGTCTGGGGCGGATGGCCACAGTCGGAAGCCTGCTGCGCACCCTCGACGCCCGCGAGGACCTGGTGGACTGCGAGTCCCCCAGCGGCGATTGCCCGCTGAACAACAACTGCGAACTGCGCGGAGCGTTGCGCCGTGCGCGCGAAGCGTTCTACCGCGAGCTTGACGGCGTCGTGGTGTCTGCGCTGCCGCATCAGTCCCAAATGGAGCCGGTCTTCCTGACCTTGCTCACCCGCCGGCCGGCTTAATCAGCTCCATCGCCGGGAACCTTCTACACCCGCCGGCTTTCCACATGCAGTCCGCCTAGCCCGTGTGACGGCCCGAAAGCTTGTCGCGCAGTCGGTCCACCATGCCGACGCCGGGGCCAACGGTTTTGTGGAACAGCTCGGAGTGCGGGGCGCTGGGATGGGGCCTGGTTGGCGCAACCTTCTTGGCCTTTTGAACCTTCTCGCCGAGTTCGACTAGCTTGTCTGCGGGGATGTGGGCGCGCAACTTCGGGAACTGCTCCGTTTCTTCGTCGCTCGCGTGGTGGCGCAGCTGCCCCTCCAGTTCCCTGGCCAGTTCCATGAAGGTCGGCTCGGACGAATCAACGTCCTCCAGCCGCTTCATGAGCTGGACAATCTCCTCGTGTTCCTTCTTGTCGTGCTCAACCTCTTCCTTGCCGTTCGGCACGTGCTCCTCGATCACCGGGTAAACGAGCATCTCCTCCGCGACCGCGTGCCGCATCACCTCGGCGATGACCATGTCCATGAGGTCCCGGCGCTGGGCTGGATCGGCGGTCTGCTCGATCTGGCCGAGCAGGTCGATCATTTCCTTGTGGTCGGTCGTGAGGATGTCCACCACATCCCCGCCATGGGTGTCAGCCATGAAATGCCCCTCCCCTAGGTGGTTGCCCCTGAACGTGCGTAGGAGGCCTCAACATACCAATGAGCGGCACCCGAATCCATGCTCCGAAGCGTTTTCGGCGTGCAGGACCACCACATCGCCCCCGGTCTAGACCGGTGGCACCAAGGCGTCCGGGACGGAAGTCCGGCCGTTAAACGGATGAGGCCCCCGCGCAGCTGCGCGGGG
>NZ_JBNHHB010000237.1:0-7444 GCF_059091905.1 Arthrobacter sp. Dra40 | reverse complement strand
CTGTTCTGGACCTGATCGGCAACACACCGTTGGTCAAGCTGAACAAAGTGACCGAAGGTATTGCTGCCACCGTCCTGGCGAAGGTGGAGTATTTCAATCCGGGCGGTTCGATCAAGGACCGCATCGCGGTGAAGATGCTCGAAGAGGCCGAGAAAGACGGGCGGTTGAAGCCCGGCGGCACGGTCATCGAACCCACCAGCGGCAACACCGGGGTGGGGCTGGCCCTGGTGGCCCAGCAGAAGGGCTACAAGTCCATCTTCGTGACCCCGGACAAAGTAGGTCTGGAAAAGCGCGACGTGCTCAAGGCCTACGGGGCTGACGTCGTCGTTACCCCTACCTCCGTGGCGCCGGACAGCCCCGAGTCCTACTACGGTGTCTCCGACCGGCTGGTGACTGAGGTGGACGGTGGCTTTAAGCCGGACCAGTTCAACAACCCGGCAGCTCCGGCCAGCCATTACGAATCAACCGGCCCTGAGATCTGGCGCGACACGGACGGTCGGGTCACTCATGTCGTGATCGGCGCCGGGACCGGCGGAACCATCACGGGGACCGGCCGTTATTTGAAGGAAATTTCCGCCGATCGCGCCGGAGGCCCGGTGAAAGTCATCGGCGCCGACCCACAGGGCTCTGTCTACTCCGGAGGTACCGGCCGGCCGTACTTCGTCGAAGGCGTCGGCGAGGACATGTGGCCGGACAACTACGACAAGTCGGTTCCGGACGAGGTGCTCGCTGTCAACGACGCCGAAGCGTTCGCGATGACCCGGCGGCTGGCCCAGGAAGAGGGGCTGCTGGTTGGCGGTTCTTCCGGGATGGCCGTGGTGGCGGCGCTGAAGGTGGCCAAGGAGCTGGGACCGGACGACATCGTGGTCGTGATCCTGCCCGACTCGGGCCGCGGCTACCTGGGCAAAATCTTCAACGATGAATGGATGAAGTCCTACGGCTTCATCGCCGGTGGAGAAGAAGCCACGGTGGGCGAGGTGCTGCAGGGCAAGAGCGGTGAGCTGCCGGATCTGGTGCATACACACCCCTACGAAACAGTGCGAGACGTCATCGAAATCATGAACGAGTTTGGCGTCTCGGCGCTGCCGGTGCTGTCGCAGGAGCCGCCGGTAGTGATGGGAGAGGTGGTCGGCGCCGTCAATGAACGCGAGCTGACGGCCAAGCTGTTCAAGAGCGAAGCGAAACTCACCGACAAGGTCAGCGACCACCTGGGTGCGGCAATGCCGCTGATCGGGTCGCTGGAGCCCGTTTCCGCCGCGCGGGAGAAGCTGCAGACGGCCGATAGTGTGCTGGTCACGCTGGCCGGGGCGCCGATAGGCGTCCTGACCCGCCATGACCTGCTGTCCTACCTCACGAGCTGAAGGAGAAGAAGAATGAGCGCAGAGAACAATCAGGGCTTCAACACCCGCGCAGTGCACGCCGGCCAGGTGCCGGACGAAGCCACGGGCGCGGTTGTCCCGGCGATCTACCAGTCTTCGACCTATGCCCAGGACGGCATTGGCGGGCTGCGCAACGGTTATGAATACGGCCGCGGCACCAACCCCACCCGCGATTCGCTGCAGGTGCAGCTGGCGGCGGTGGAGGGCGGCAAGCATGCGTTCTCCTTCGCCTCCGGGCTGGCCGCCGAAGATGCGCTGATCCGCGCCCTGCTCTCTCCCGGCGACCACATTGTGCTGGGCAACGACGCCTATGGCGGAACCTACCGGTTGATCAACCGCGTGCTGGGTGCCTGGGGTATCGGCCACACGGTGGTGGACATGTCCGACGAGTCGGCCGTGGCCGCTGCCGTCAGCGAGCACAAGGCACGCTTCCTCTGGGTTGAAACCCCGTCCAACCCGATGATGAAGGTCACCGACATTGCCGCGCTGGCCGAGTTGGCGCACGCCGCGGGCGCGCTGCTGGTGGTGGACAACACCTTCGCCTCGCCCTACCTGCAGAATCCGCTGGCCTTCGGCGCCGACGTCGTGGTGCATTCGACCACCAAGTACATTGGTGGACATTCGGACGTGATCGGTGGGGCCGTGGTGCTCAACGACGACGCGCTCGCCGAGAAGGTCGGCTTCGTTCAGTTCGCGGTGGGCGCGGTGTCCGCGCCGCTGGACGCCTTTCTGACCACCCGTGGCCTGAAGACGCTGGGCGTGCGGATGGACCGGCATTCCGCCAATGCCCAGGCCGTGGCCGACTGGCTGCAGGGCCGGGCCGAAGTCGAGACGGTCTTTTATCCCGGCCTGCCCGACCACCCGGGCCACGAGCTGGCCAAGAAGCAGATGCGCAGCTTTGGCGGCATGGTCTCGGTCTCCTTCACGGGCGGCGAGGCAGCGGCCCGCAAGGTGGCCGAATCCACCCACGTTTTCACCCTGGCGGAATCGCTCGGCGGCATCGAGTCGCTGGTCAACTACCCGTCCGAGATGACCCACGCCTCGGTGAAGGGTACCGAACTGGCGGTGCCGGAAAACCTGATCCGGCTGTCCGTGGGCATCGAGGACATTGAGGACCTGATCGCGGACCTCGAACAGGCTTTCGCGCAGCTCTAGGCAAGCCCCAGCCCTTGAGAGGCGGCGGGACCGGGAACGGTGCCGCCGCCTCTGGCGTGTCCGGCAGCAGGCCGGGAATACTGAGGGCATGGATACGAACAGGCGGTACCCGCCGGCCAGCGTTGTTGCCGGATTGCAGTCCCATAAGGCCCGGGAACTCATCGGGTTTCTCACCGGGACCGTGGGATTCATCGAGCACGCCCTGTACGAAGAGAATGGCCTGGTGGCGCACGCTGAGTTGCTCTGGCCCGAGGGCGGCATGGTGATGGTTTCCAGCCATGCCGAGGGGAGACCCTGGGCCCGCGAACCCGGCACGGCCCTGCTCAACGTCTACACCCATGACCCCGATCATTTGTACGCCCACATGAAGGCAGCAGGTGTGCCCATCATTCGGGAGCTGCAGGACACCGACTACGGCGACCGTGGCTTCGGCATTAAAGATCCGGACGGCAATCTGTGGGCCTTCGGCATCTACCGGGGCCAGCCGCTGCCGGGCCCGGACGGGTCCACCGAACAGGACATCAGCTACGAAGGGCACGCCTGAGCCGGCACCCGGCAAACATATGATGACGTCATGGAATCCGGATTCTTGCTGGCCGTCTGCCGGCTCCACGCGCTGAAGCCCGACGCCAGCAAGGTCGGAATCACCGGCATCGACAAGCGGCCGGTGGGCGGCCGGGTTCCGCTCCACACGCTGGGGCTGCGCGCCGATGTGCAGGCCGACCGCAAGAACCACGGCGGAGAGCTCAAGGCGCTCTACGCGTACGCGCAGGAAGATGCCGATGTCTGGTCGGGCGAGCTGGGGCGCGACGTCCCGCCGGGCCTGTTCGGCGAAAACCTGCGGACCGCCGGAGTGAACGTCAGCGGCGCGCTGGTAGGGGAGCGGTGGCAGGTCGGCCCGGACGTCGTCGTTGAAGTGACCATGCCCCGGATCCCCTGCGCCACCTTCGCCCGCCACGTCGGTGAGCCCCAGTGGGCCAGGCGCTTCCTGCGCAAAGGGTTGCCCGGCGCTTACCTGAAGGTCATCGGCACCGGCTCCATCGCCGCCGGTGACAGCATCCACGTTCTCTTCCGCCCCGGCCACGGTGTTAGCGTTGCGCAATCATCGCTCGGGCTCAGCCAGGCGCAGGCGCAGGCGCTGCTGGCGGCGGAGGCCGACGGCGAGATCGCCTTGCACGGCAACGTCAGCAAGGCAGTCCGCCGGGTTCTGGCCCGCGGCCGCGTCCACGCCTGACGGCAACCTTCAGGTCCCTCGCAGAACGCGCTTCTCCCACCCCAAGCAGTGGTTGTCTGCGGCCCCGTCGCGCCGTAGTCTTTATGCAACTTGTTGTGCAAAGGAGTGCATTGTGGCCGTGTCCTATCCGAAGCTGTTCGAACCGCTGGACCTCGGCTTCACAGTCCTGCCCAACCGGGTGCTGATGGGCTCCATGCATGTTGGGCTTGAGGAACTTCCCGGCGGCTTCGAGCGCATGGCGGCCTTTTATGCCGAACGAGTGCGCGGCGGTGTGGGGCTGATCGTGACCGGCGGCATCGCACCGAATGCCGACGGCAGGCTGCAGCCCGGCGGCGCCATGATGACGACGGCGGAGGAAGCCGCCCGCCACACAACCATCACCGACGCTGTCCACGCCGAAGGCGGGCGCATCGCCCTGCAATTGCTGCATGCCGGACGCTACGCCGCGCATCCGCACCCTGTGGCACCCAGCCCGCTGCAGGCTCCGATCAGCCCGTTCACGCCCCGCGAACTCAGCGAACAGGAGATCGAGCTGACCATTGAGGACTTCGCGAATTCTGCCGCGCTTGCCCGCGGGGCGGGGTACGACGGCGTGGAAATCATGGGGTCCGAAGGCTACTTGATCAACGAGTTTGTCGCCGCCCGCACCAACCGGCGCACCGACGGCTGGGGCGGCAGCTACCGCAACCGGATCCGCTTCCCGCTGGAGGTTGTCCGCCGGACCCGTGAGCGGGTGGGCCAGGACTTCATCATTATCTACCGCCTGTCCATGCTGGACCTGGTGGAGGGCGGATCCACCTTTGCAGAAGTTGCCGAACTCGCCCGGGGAGTCGAGGAAGCAGGGGCGACCATCCTCAACACCGGCATCGGATGGCATGAATCCCGGGTGCCGACGATCGCCACGTCGGTCCCACGCGCCGGTTTCTCCTGGGTCACCCGCCGGCTGATGGGTGCCGTCGGAATTCCCCTGGTGGCAACCAACAGGATCAACAACCCGGACACTGCCGAGCAGCTCCTCGCCAGCGGATACGCCGATATGGTGTCCATGGCCCGCCCGTTGCTCGCCGATCCGGCCTTCCTGCTCAAGGCCTCGCGCGGGCGGGCTGACGAGATCAACACCTGCATCGCCTGCAACCAGGCCTGCCTGGACCACACCTTCTCCGGCAAGATCACCTCGTGCCTGGTCAACCCGCAGGCCTGCCACGAAACCGAACTGGTGATTGCGCCCGCTGCCGAACCCAAGTCCCTGGCCGTCGTCGGGGCGGGGCCTGCCGGCCTCGCGTCTGCCGTCACCGCGGCGGGGCGCGGCCACCGTGTCACCCTTTTTGAAGCCGCGGACAGCATCGGCGGCCAGTTCAATCTGGCCAAGCAGATCCCGGGCAAGGAAGAGTTCCACGAAACCATCCGCTACTTTGGCCGCCAGCTGGAACTGCTCGGCGTCGACGTGCGGCTGAAGACCCGCGTGACGGCAGCAGAGCTGGCCGGCGGCGGATTCGACGAGGTCATCCTGGCGACCGGGGTGCTGCCTCGGCTCCCGGATGTGGAGGGCGTGGACCACCCGAGCGTGCTCGGCTATCTGGACGTCCTGCGCGACCACCGGGACCTCGGGGAAACCGTGGCGGTCCTGGGCGCCGGCGGCATCGGCTTCGACGTCAGCGAGTACATCACCCAGGCCGGCCCGAGCGTCACTCTGGACCCGGAACGGTTCCGCGAACACTGGGGGATCGACGACGACCCGGCCGCACGCGGCGGCCTGGCAGCCCCCGCGCCCGTCCGGCCTGCGCGCACGGTCTATCTGCTGCAACGCAAGGAATCCAAGCCCGGCGCGGGGTTGGGCAAGACCACAGGATGGATCCACCGCGCCGAGCTCAAGAGCCGCGGAGTGCAGATGATCCCTGCCGCCACCTACCGCAAAATTGACGACGACGGACTGCACCTGACCGTGGACGGCACCGACACAGTCCTCGCGGTCGACAATGTGGTGCTTTGCACCGGCCAGGTACCGCAGCGTGAGCTGCAGGAGGCGCTGGAAGCCACGGGGCTGCCGGTGCATTTGGTCGGCGGCGCCGACGTGGCAGCCGAACTCGACGCCAAACGCGCCATCAACCAAGCAACCCGGCTGGCTGCGGCGCTGTAGCGGAAGGAGCCCCATGTCTTTGCCGCACGCCATCCTGACCGCTCTGCTGGAGCAGCCCGGATCCGGGGCGGAACTGGCCCGCCGGTTCGATAAGTCTTTCGGCTTTTTCTGGCCGGCGACCCACCAGCAGATTTACCGTGAACTGGCCAAGTTGGAACGGAACGGCCTGGTCGAGTCGACGGGACGCGACTCCAGCCGCGGCCGCGCCCGGGAGCATCAGGTCCTGGCCGCCGGGCGGGAAGAACTGCAACGCTGGACGGCCGAACAGCAGGACCCCCGGCCTGTCCGCGAGGAACTGATGATCCGGCTCCGCGCCGCCTCGGTGCTCGGCGACACCGCGATCGCCGGTGAACTTGAGCGGCATCTCGGGCTGCACCGTGCCCAGCTCGAGACGTACCGGCAGCTTGACCAGCGGGGCACATGGAACGATTCCAACCGCCTGCAGCGGGCAGTGCTGCAGGCGGGCATCATGTTCGAGCAGACCTGGATCGAGTGGGCCGAACAAACCTTGGAGCGTAAGCAGGAGAAGTAGCGGAGCGCTCAGTTGCGGGGCCTGGGCATTAGACGCGGGGCAGGACGCAGCGGGAGAGGTTGTGCCAAAGGTCACCGCCCGTCGTCGTGCTCTCTGTCCCTGGGCAGCCGGAGCGTGCCGTACACTGGATACATCCCCCACTGTCGGTATTCCCTTAGTTCTGCGCGATAATGCCGCTTACGGTCTTGTCGAAGCGTCTGATTGTGTGTGGGCCCGCCTCTATGCGGCGGGCAGTTTCATGTTTTTGGGAGCGCCGGCTAAAGAAAACGCCGCCAGGTCTCTCCGCACATTGCGGGTGGCCAGCGAAGCGGCGGAAAGCCCTGCCACGGGATTGCAATAGCGCCGGGCTTTGAGTCAGAGGACCGCGGACTTACGATGTGCCGCGGCCACCGGTCCCCAGCTGAATACGAGGAACTGCCCCGTGTCCGAAAACACTGTTAATACCCTGCCTGAAAACACCGACGCCCCGGCCGTCGAAGACGAAAACACCGTACTCTTCACCGACTTCGGCCTTGACGGCCGTGTCCTGGCGGCCCTGAGGGACGTCGGCTACGAAAAGCCTTCGCCCATCCAGGCCGCTACCATCCCCGTGCTGCTGGAAGGCCGCGACGTCGTCGGCCTGGCCCAGACCGGCACCGGCAAGACCGCCGCGTTCGCGGTTCCCGCCCTTTCCCGGATGGCGGAACTGCCGGCCACCAAGAACACCCAGATCCTGGTCCTGGCCCCCACTCGCGAGCTGGCCCTGCAGGTCGCGGAGGCTTTCTCCTCCTACGCCGCGCACATGGACGACTTCACCGTACTGCCGGTCTACGGCGGCTCCGCCTACGGACCGCAGCTGGCCGGCCTGCGCCGCGGCGCCCAGGTTGTTGTCGGTACCCCCGGCCGCGTGATCGACCACATCGAAAAGGGTTCGCTGGACCTGTCCGAACTCCAGTACATGGTGCTGGACGAGGCCGACGAAATGCTGCGCATGGGCTTCGCCGAAGAAGTGGACCAGATCCTCTCGA
>NZ_JBNHHB010000236.1:0-7453 GCF_059091905.1 Arthrobacter sp. Dra40 | reverse complement strand
GTCGTGCTCGACCACAATCAGGGTGTTCCCCAAATCGCGCAACCGGGTCAAGGTCTCGATCAGGCGCCGGTTGTCCCGCTGATGCAAGCCGATCGAGGGCTCGTCCAGCACGTAGAGGACGCCGACCAGGCCGGAACCGATCTGGGTGGCCAGCCGGATGCGCTGGGCCTCACCGCCGGACAATGTGCCGGCGGCGCGCTCCAGATTCAGGTACTCCAGACCCACGTCCAGCAGGAAGCGCAGGCGCGCCTGGATCTCGATGAGCACCTGGTGGGCGATCTGGGCTTCGCGGGCGGTGAGCTCCAGACCGTCCAGGAAGGAACTGGCCTCGCGCAGCGGCAAGGCTGAGACATCGGCAATCGACTTGCCGTTGATCAGCACCGACAGGGACGCCGGGTTCAGCCGTGCCCCGTTGCATTCCGGGCACGGCACCTCCCGCATGTACTCCTTGTAACGGTCCCGCGCCCATTCGGACTCGGTCTCTTCATGTTTGCGGTGAATGTACTGGAACGCACCCTCGAAGCCGGTGCTGTATTTGCGCTCGCGTCCAAAACGGTTGCGGTACTGCACCACCACTTTGAAGTCTTTGCCGTGCAGCACGGCCTCGCGGACTTTCTTCGGCAGGTTCTTCCAGGGTTCGTCCATGGAGAATCCCAGCTCATGCGAGAGCCCTTCGAGCAGCCGCGTCCAGTACTCCTGGGTGGCTTTGCCCAGCGCCCAGGGGGCGATGGCGCCTTCCGACAGGCTGCGGTCGGGGTCCGGGACCACCAGGTCCACGTCGACTTCGAGTTTGCTGCCGATACCCGTGCACGCCGGGCAAGCACCGAACGGATTGTTGAACGAGAAGGAGCGGGGTTCAATCTCATCGATGGCCAACGGGTGCTCGTTCGGGCAGGCCAGATGCTCGGAGAATGCCCGTGTACGACCGGGCTCGTCCTCGCCGAGGTCCACAAAGTCAGCCAAGACCCTGCCCTCGGCGAGCGCCAAGGCGGTCTCCACCGAGTCGGTCAGGCGCTGATGGATGCCTTCCTTGGCCACAAGCCGGTCCACCACAACCTCGATGGTGTGCTTGTACTGCTTCCCCAGCTTCGGCGGATCGGTCAGCTGCACCAGCTTCCCGTCCACCTTGGCGCGGGAAAAACCCTTGGTGCTGAGTTCCTTGAACAGGTCGACGAACTCGCCCTTGCGCCCGCGCACCACCGGAGCCAGGATCTGGAAGCGTGTCCCTTCGGGAAGCTCCTGCAACTGGTCCACAATCTGCTGCGGGGTCTGCTTCTCGACCGGCTCACCGCACTGCGGGCAAAAGGGGCGGCCAACCCGGGCCCACAGCAAGCGCAGGTAGTCGTAAATCTCGGTGATCGTTCCCACCGTGGAGCGCGGATTGCGGCTGGTGGACTTCTGGTCGATCGACACCGCCGGGGAAAGTCCCTCGATGAAGTCCACATCAGGCTTGTCCACCTGCCCCAGGAACATCCGGGCGTACGAGGACAGCGACTCCACGTATCGGCGCTGCCCCTCGGCAAAAATGGTGTCGAAAGCCAGGGAAGACTTACCGGATCCGGACAGCCCGGTAAAGACAATCATTGCGTCGCGGGGCAGATCCACACTGACGTTCTGCAGATTATGCTCGCGGGCACCCTTGACGACCAGGCGCGAGATCTCCGCGGAGGGGGAAACGGGGGTGGCGGACTCGGAATCGGTCGCCGGGACGGACGTTTCACTTGCTTTTAGCACGGTATCTACTCTAATCGAAAATTCGTTCGAACTTGTATTACATCGATCACGGCCGGTGCGATCTGCGGACACCCTTTGTCCTCGATGGCCGCCGCTTGCCTGTCAGCCAAAAGGCACGACGGCGGCGCCCGCCGAAGCTGTGGCGACGGCTTGAGTGGGGCGAACAGCCTCCTTGGCACGGCACTACTTGATACCGTGGCGCTCCATCGCGGCCCTGGCCGCGGCAAGGGCTTCCTTGCTGCCGATCCCCTGGCCGTGCACGGCCAGGGCAAAGACTTCGGCGGCGTCTCCCAGCTGTTGCCGGGCTTTGCCTGCACCGGCGCTCACCACCGTGCCTGCACGGCCGTGCGTTTCTACCCTCCCGGCAGTTTCCAGCTCCCGGTAGGCACGTGCCACAGTATTGGGCACGACACCCAGATGATCGGCCAACCTCCTGACCGGCGGCAACTTGGTGCCCACCGGCAGTTCACCGGCGTCGGCAGCCTCGATAATCCGCAGCCTTAATTGCTCGAAGAGCGGCACGGCGCTATCGCGGTTCATCCGCCAGTCAAACTCGCTCGCTTCCATCGCCCGCGCCCACTCCTTGTCGTGTCCGCAGCAACCGGCCAGTCCACTGCTACAACCAGAATGACATCCGGAGCCGTCGGGGTCGACTGTCGGTAGGCTGGGATGCATGTTGCTTCATGAAGATCCTGCAGTCACCGTCCGTGGCATTTCCGTTTCCGAGATGGACAACAGGGTCTATCTCGTGACGTCCAAGACTTCCGGCGCCCAGGTCCTTATTGACGCTGCCGACGATTTTCCGGCAATTCAGCAGCTGCTGCGCGACGGGGCTGCTGACGCGGTCCGGCCTGCAAAAGTCGCCTTAATCGTGACCACGCACAGCCACTGGGACCACGTCCGCGCCTTGCCGGAGGCAGTGGCCACTACCGGAGCCAGAACGGCTGCCGGTACAGAGGATATTCCTGACATCGAGGTGCCGACCGACGTTGCCCTTGAGCATCAGGACATCGGCCGGTTCGATGGATTCGCGCTGGAGGCCATCAAACTGCGCGGCCACACGCCGGGTTCCGTCGCGCTGCTCTACCGCTCACCGGACGGTCCTGCGCAGCTGTTCACCGGCGACTCCCTGTTCCCCGGCGGAGTGGGCAACACGCAGAACGACCCGGAGCGCTTTGCGTCGCTCTACGCGGATGTGCTCGAACGCGTGTTCAATTACCTGCCGGACGACACCGTGGTCCATCCGGGCCACGGAAAGGGTACAACCCTCGGCGCTGAGCGGCCCCATCTCAGCGAATGGAAAGCGCGCGGCTGGTAGGGCGTCATCAACCCCGACAGACGTGGACGTTGGGGGGTATCCCGCCTGCCGGGGCCTTCTAATTCTAGCGCCGCGGGACGTTTTCGAGCCTCTGTCAGGAAAGGAAAGACGGAAGGCTGCGCTCCGCCGCAGAGTAGGTGGCAGCATCGGGCACCTGCCCTGCCATGAACCGGTCAACGAGACGTGGATCCACATACGACTTCCGGGCAACGGCCGGCGTATTGCCAAGCCTCTCCGACACACCCCGCATGGCCGCAACCACCGCCTTCCGCCGGCCTGAGAGGGTCGGCTTGCCCTTGTAAGCAGCCAGTTCGACGGCGGCCGTCACCGTCCCCTGCCAGGTCCGGAAGTCCTTGGCACTGAACTCCCGCCCGCAGAGTTCGTGGATGAACTCGTTCAGTTCGGAGGCAGACAGCCCCGACCAGCGCCCGCCGTCCCCGTATCCGATGGCCGGCTCGTCAGGCTCAAGTTCCTGCACGGCCGCCACCCGGGCGGCGAGGTCCGGGTCTTTGACCTCCACGTCCCATTGCAGGCCGCTTTTGCCGGGGAAATCCAGCCGGATCGTGTCCCCCTGCACATGGACGTGGCGCACCAACAAGGTGGTGACGCCGTAGGATCCGTTGTCCTCGGCATAAACTTCCGAGCCAATCCGCAGGGACGCACTGTCCAGCAAGCGAAACGCCATGGCGCAGGCCACCTCGCGGGTGCTTTCTCCTGACCGCAGCAGCCTCGTGACCTTTCGGCGCGCAGTCGTCAGGGTAGAGCCGAAGGCCAGGGAGCGGTCGAACTTCTCCCGGTCCCTGAGCTCACGCCACCGGGGATGGTAAATGTATTGCCGCCGCCCGGCGTCGTCCGTTCCTGCGGCCTGGATATGTCCATTGGCTGCCGGACAAATCCACACGTCGGACCATGCCGGCGGAACCGCCAACGCTTTGATCCTTCGGAGCTCGTCACCGGCGGGCTTGGTTCCATCCGGATTCCGGTAGGAAAATCCTGTCCCGGCACGCCGGCGGGAAATGCCCGGGGCATGGACATTGCTCCGCCGGAGCCTCAGGCGGGCACCTCCATCTTGAACCCACAGCGGCACCGCAGGATCTCAACATCCAGCCGCACGGTCGGGAGCGGGCCCGTCTCCGGGGAACCTTCATCGACGGGGTCAAGGATCGAATGATCGACGCGTTCCACCGGCTGCATGGGCTCCCCGCAGTGCATGTAGCCTTCGGGACCGAAATCGATCCCCACAGTTGCCGCCTCCGAGGCCGGAACCTTGGAGGTCTGGTGGCCGTAATAGCCGTCGCAGTGGCTGCACCAGTAGCTGACATCCCACAGCGGCACTGCTGAAGTCCCGGGCTGCGGCGGCAGCTGCGTGACATTGTCGAACACGAGGTACTCGTCGGTGCCGCACGCCGTACACCAGGGGTCGGGCAACCCGCTGCCGGAGTCCTCGTCCTTGTTCCGTCCGGCTTGGGCACTTGAACTGTCATTGGCAATCATGATCGTCTGCCCTTCCTCTCGGCTTCCCCTATTGATAAGCATACTGCCTATAACCCATCTTACTTCAGGGTGGGAAGAGCATCGTAGGCGGCCACTGGCCTCGTGGGAAGGGGGTTGCGCCCCGGTGCCGCGATCCGCAGCGGCCCTAGCTGGTGCCGTCGTACAGGGAGTCCGGGGGCTCACCTCCGGGATCGCCGTACAGGCCGCGAACCCGGCGCTTGCTCGCCTGCAAGGCGTCCCTGCTGTCGCGCCGGTCGAGTTCAACACGCAGCTCCTCGAGGCGAAACTCGGTTTCGGGATCGGCGGCGCCATACTGGATACTCTCCCGCTCAAGTTGCCTCATGGCGCGCCCGTACAAGGCCAGCAAGTCGGGATCACTGAGGACGGCCAGATCGGCTGGAAACTTTTCGGCGGGCGAGAGATGGCGGTGGCGCATCATCGACGCCCCGCTGCATTAGTGAACGCTGTGGGCCGATCGGCACTCGACCTGTCCATGCAGCCTCCAGTCCCCGTGGAGCCGGTTCGGCTCCAACTGGTGCGAGCTTACAAGCGCTGCTGCACTCCGGCAACGGATCACGGAAATGTGGCTCCTCGGCCGGTCATTCTTGGTCGGGTTCTTGACAGGTTGCAGACTGGGATGTTGCTAGCTCCCCGTGCGAACAGTGCACGGCCGGAGCCGGCTGCTATCCGTCGTAGCGCTCCTCCCGAATGGTTCCAAAGGGGACGTCTTCGGAAGCGATGGCTTGGACTTCGTCGGGCAGGAAGCGCACCAACACACCGCGCTCACCATCCGCAGCCGATTGCTTAAGCACCGGGAGGATGGCGTCGGCCTGCTTCGGCTCGCACCCGGACAAGTATCTGGCATAAGCCTCCGGCAGCTCCTCCGACATCGCATGGCCCGCCAGGTCAGTAGGAGATGAACTCGACGAGCTCACCCACACGGTCCTCCGGATAGTTCCTGGCGACGTCGGCTTGAGTCAGCATGCCCACCAGATCATGCCCATCGATCACCGGCAACCGGCGCACCTGATGGCTCTGCATGGTCTTGATCGCCTCTTCCACGGTGTCATCGGCCCCGATGGTTACGGGCTTGCCCTGGCCCAACTCACCTGCCCTGACCGAGCGCGGATCCTGCCCGCCAGCCAAGCACTTAACGACGATGTCACGGTCGGTGACCATGCCTTTAAGCCTGTTGTCCTCGCCACAGATAGGCAACGACCCGACGTCAAGGTCCCTCATCTTCTGGGCTGCCAGCTCAAGCGTCTCGTTCTCTCCGATGCATTCCACCCCACCGGTCATGATTTCCCTTGCGGTAGTCACCGATATCAGTCCTTTCAGATCGTTCGAGCCGCTTCCCGCACCCTCCACAAAGCATGGGCGGGCCGCCAAGCTATTTTGTAAGGTTACTTAGAATTACCACAGCAAGCGGCGGATTTGAAGAGTTCCGCGAGGCGCCAGGAATGCCGACGGGAAATCCGCGCCCGATGCCTTGACGCCGCGGACTGATGCTTGCTGCTGCGGCAGCCGCGACCCCTGCCGGGGCCCGGCACTGTCACCGACCGCCGGCAGCGTTAAATCGCGAGCCCCCGTGAACCAAAAGGTCCACGGGGGCTGCGGAACAGGGAGCGGGCTAGCGCACGGCCCCGCCTTCGGTGTCATCAGTGGCATTGTGGGCATCCTCGCTCAGGTGCGCCTTGGCATCGGCCACCTTATCCTTGATCCCACCTTCGGCCTGCTGGCCCTTGCCCTTCAACTGCTGTGACTTGTCATCTCTAGCTTCGCCAACAGTTTCGTTGACCTTGCCCGTTACCTTGTCCTTCGCAGCGTCGAACTTGTCGCCAATACCCATATCAGCACCTCTTTCAGTTCAGGTTTTCCTACAGGTCCAGCCAGACTACATCGCCCGCGCCCAAGTCGAAAGCTTGCTGACCTTCGCGTGCCGGGCACAGCGAAGCCGCTACCGACGGAACCATCCGGGGCACCCGAGCGCCCCCCCAACTGTCCGGCGGCCACCCCGATATTCGGGGTCAGGGCCCCGTGCAGCCTGCTGAAGCACGCGCGAAGGGCGCTTCCGGATTTCTTCCGCTGGTCCCGCTGGACCGGCCGCCTTCGGGCTTTGCTGCCCATGCCCGACCACGTAGGGTGGAATGACGATAAGCATACTGACCATATCGGCCGGCCGGACCAGGAGCCTTTTCTTCGGGAGCACAAGGGGTGCTTGCGGAAACTCCGGTTTCGGCGGCCAGAAGGAGTCCCGCATGGCATCGGACCAGTACACCTTCCAGAACCCGGTTGACCGGTACCCCAGCATCTCGCCGCCGAAGCAAAGCCAGCCGGAACCCGGCCTCGACCAGGAACTCGAGCCGGAAACGGACCGCGGCGAAAAGTCCTACCGCGGCACGGGCCGGCTGACCGGCCGCAAAGCCCTGATTACCGGAGCCGACTCGGGCATCGGTGCGGCCGTGGCCATCGGGTTCGCTCGGGAAGGAGCCGACGTCGCACTGTCGTACCTCCCGGCGGAGGAGTCCGATGCCCGGCACATCGCTTCGGTCATCGAAAAGGAAGGGCGGAAGGCGGTACTGCTTCCCGGCGATATTTCCGAGGCCCCTGCGTCGCGCGAGCTGGTGGCGCAGTCGGTTGAGCAGTTGGGCGGCCTGGACATCCTGGTCAATAACGCCGGGCGCCAAATTGCAGTCGAGAAGATCGAAGACCTTAGCGACGAACAGGTCGAAGAGACCTTCCGCACCAATATCCTGGCGATGTTCTGGATCACCAAGGCAGCGGTGCCGCACATGCCGCCCGGCTCAACGATCATCAACACCACGTCCGTCCAGGCCTACAACCCATCGCCGTTCCTGCTGGACTATGCCTCGACCAAGGCGGCCATCAACAACTTCACCAAGGGCC
>NZ_JBNHHB010000235.1:0-7475 GCF_059091905.1 Arthrobacter sp. Dra40 | reverse complement strand
AATACCTCGACGGCCTGCCCGAAATCAGCGACGACGAAGACGAAATGCTCGACTGCACCGCCGGCCCCCGCGACGACACCCGCAGCCGGCTGGGCTGTCAGATCACGGTCGGCGACGACCTCGAACAGATCGAAGTCGACATCCCCGACGACCAGGTCTGAGCTTCCGCGCTGCAGGCCGGGCAGCACGTCGGGACGCGGGCCGGGAGCACATCCTGCCCCCACGGCCTCCCCAAACGTCCTGCCCGCAGGCAGCCAGCGTGCATGAAGCGCAACCCATCCCGTACCGAAAGGCTCTCCATGAGGACGTCAGAGAACATCGTTGTTGTTGGCAACGGCCAGGCCGGCATCCAGGTGGTGGATTCGCTGCGCAAGGAAGGCTATACCGGGGCCATCACCTTAATCGGTGACGAGCCGCACCACCCCTACCAGCGGCCGCCGCTGTCCAAGGACTATCTGGCCGCCGGCAAGGACCCGGTCCCGCTGCCGCTGCGGCCGGAAAAGTTCTTCACTACGCTCGACGTCGATGCCCGCCCAGGCGTGAGCGCCACCTCGATCGACCGCACGGCCAGGACGGTCACCCTCGACGACGGCGGCACCGTGCAGTACACGAAGCTGGTACTGGCCACCGGCGCCGCCAACCGCGAACTGGCCGTGCCCGGCACCGGCCTGGCCGGCATCCACGGCCTGCGCACCCTGGCCGATGCCCAGGCCCTGCACGCGCGCCTCGACACCGTACACTCCGTCGTGGTCATCGGTGCAGGATTCATCGGCCTGGAGTTCGCCGCGGCCGCCCGCGCGCGCGGCTTGGACGTTACCGTCCTCGAATTCGCCGACCGCCCGATGGGTCGTGCCCTCAGCCCGGTGATGAGCGCCTTTTTCGCCGACGCCCACCAGCGCATGGGCGTGTCCCTGCGCCTGGGCGAAGGCATCGCTTCCTTCGACGCCGATGAGCACGGACACGTGGCCGCCGCGGTCAGCACTACCGGGCAACGCTATCCGGCCGACCTGGTCCTGGTCGGCGTCGGCGTCATCCCGCGTACCGAGCTGGCGGCGGCAGCAGGCCTGGACGTCGAGAACGGCATCACCGTGGACGCTACGATGCGAACCTCCGACCCGCACATTTATGCCGTCGGAGACTGCGCCTGGTTCCCCAACCTTTACACCGGCGCACGCACCCGGCTCGAGTCAGTTCAAAACGCAACCGACCAAGCCCGCCACGCAGCCCGTGCCATCCTCGGGACCGAACCCGGCGACTACTCCGACCTGCCGTGGTTCTGGTCCAACCAAGGCCACTTGCGCCTCCAGATCGCCGGCCTCACCGCCCCCGGCGACCACACCGTGCTGCGCGGGAACCCGGACGAGGAGAAGTTTTCGGTGTTCTGCTTCCGCAACGGCACCCTGGCCGCGGTTGAATCACTTAACCAGCCCTCTGACCATATGGCAGCCCGCCGGCTCCTGGCCGCAGGACGGACCCTCACCCCCGCTCAGGCCCAAGACCCGGAGTTCGACCTCAAGGCCTACTCCAAAGCCCAGCCCGCCGGCGTCTAGCCCGTACCTTCGGTTCCTGGCGGCACCTGCGGGGACTTGCCGTGCCGCAGCAGCGTCCCGGTGTGCAGCCCGCAGTTCGCTGGCCGCTGCCGGCTGTGGCTGCGGTGCAGCTGCCTGGCGCTGACCCCTGGGCTAGCCGGCAGGCGCTCCGGGAGTGCCGAGGGCCTGCACCGCATGCCCGAGCACGGCTTCGGCTCGGGGACTGAGCACCATAGTGTCCGGCCAAATCGCGCACATCGTGGTTTGCGAGGCCGGCGGTGACAGCGGCCGCACCGCAACCTTCCTGCCTTCGACGGTCACAGCCGGAGCGTCCGGCCGCGACATCAGCAACGCGTAGCCTATTCCTCGGCCGACCAACGCCTGCACCAGGACCACCTGGGGCATGGACGTGATGATGTGCGGACGCAGGCCCCGGTCGGCGAAGACGCGGTACGTGTTGGCCGTGCTCGGACTCGACTCGTACATGATCAATGGTTCGCCGGCCAGATCGGCCAGGTCCACAGTCGATTGGGCGGCCAGAGGATGCTCCGGCGGCAGGACTGCCTGCAGCTCGGTTCGGTAGATGGTGCGCTGGCTGTAACCGGCGGGCAGCTCCATGTCATAGACCATGGCCAGGTCCAGCAACCCGGCGTCGAGCGCAGGTAGCAGTTCGTCGTGGGAACCGACCGTCACGTCGACGCTGATCCCTGGATAGTACTCAGGGAGCCGGTCGAGCACCGACGGGAGGACAGTGCTCGCGAAGCTGGCGAAGCACCCTAACCGCACTGGTCCCTTGAGCTCGCCAGCGGCACCTGTTAAGTCGTTGATCAGAGCGTCGGCATCGCGCAACAGCAACCGTGCCCGCTGCGCAAAGAACTGGCCTGACGGAGTCAACTGGAGTCCCCTGGCCTTACGACGCACGCAGAGCTGTTCACCAGCTGCCCGTTCCAGGGCAGTGATGGCCTGCGACAGTGCGGACTCGGAGATGTGCAGGCTGTCGGCCGCGGAGCTCAGCGTGGCATGGTCCGGCAGTGCAGCAAAGAGCTCCAGCTGCCGCAGGGTGAAGTCCACCATCTTCTTCAGTCCAATCAAAGAACTTGGTCGGTTATCTGAAGTTTACCGGCGGAAGTTAGCCGTGTCACAATAGATGACAAGTTCAATCGTTCTGCCCCGAACGGTGGCTGATCCCACCGGCGGGCAACGCCGGGGCTGCCGAGCAGGTCCGGTGACAACCGTTCGACCCGGACCGCCCACCGCGGCCGCGTTGTTCACGCCTGCCGTTATCCGCTCCAACCACCTGGGTCACGCCGGTCTCCTCGGCGTGACATATCCCAAGAGGACAACCATGAGCACTACAGTTACCGGGCAATCGTCTGCCGCGAACCAGCGTCGCGTCGCGTTTGCCACCATCATCGGCACCACCATCGAGTGGTACGACTTCTTCATCTACGCCACGGCCGCAGGCCTGGTCTTCGCGCACCTGTTCTTTGAGCCCGCCGGTGAGTCCATCGGCCTGCTCCTTGCCTTCGCTTCCGTCGGCATCAGCTTCCTGTTCCGGCCGCTGGGTGCCTTCCTGGCCGGCCATTATGGCGACAAAATCGGCCGCCGCGCCATGCTGGTGATCACCCTGATGATGATGGGGGCGGCCACGACGCTGATCGGCGTCCTGCCCACCTTTGAGACTGCAGGCCTCATGGCACCCGTGCTGCTGCTCTCGCTGCGTATCCTGCAGGGCATCTCCGCCGGCGGCGAATGGGGCGGCGCTGTCCTGATGGCCGTGGAGCACGCCCCGCGTGACCGCCGCGGCCGGGCCGGATCCTTCCCCCAGTTGGGTGTTCCGCTGGGCATGCTGCTCGCTTCCGGCGTCATGACTTTGATGACCGGCGTGATCTCCCCGGGCGAGGCCTTCCTCGAATGGGGCTGGCGCATTCCGTTCCTGCTGAGCGTCGTGTTGATCGCGGTCGGCTACCTGGTTCGCCGCTCGGTGGACGAATCCCCGGTGTTCAAGGAAATCGCCGACAAGAAACAGCAGCAGAAGGTCCCCATCGTCGAACTGTTCCGCAAGCACTGGCTGCTGGTCATCCTGGCCGCGCTGGTTTTCGCCGGCAACAACGCCGCCGGCTACATGGCCACCGGCGGGTTCATCCCCAGCTACGCCACCAGCGATGCGGTAGGCATGGAGCGCACCGATGTGCTGCTGGCCATCACGTTCGCCTCGGCCATGTGGTTCATCTTCACCGCCCTGGCCGGCGTCCTGGCCGACAAGATCGGCCGCAAGCGCACCTATCTGATTGGTTTCGGCGCGCAGCTGCTGACGGTCTTCCCGCTGTTCTGGCTGATCGACACCGGCTCGCTGGGGATGCTGTACTTCGCGCTGGCCATCTTCAGCATCGGCCTGGGCCTCAGCTATGGCCCGCAGGCGGCCTGGTACAGCGAGATTTTCCCGGCCTCGGTGCGCTACTCGGGTGTCTCGATCGCCTATGCACTGGGCGCGATTCTTGGCGGCGCGTTCGCTCCGACCATCGCCCAGGCACTGATCAATTCCACCGGCACCAGCAGCTCTGTCTCGGCGTACTTGTTCGGCATGACGATCATCTCCATCATCGCCGTGCTGATCCTGCGCGACCGCCCGGGGATCGATCTGTCGATCAACAACCAGGCCGAGCAGGAAGTCGGGGCTACTGTCTTCGACAAGCGCCGCGGTGTCTCAACCGATGACGCAGTAAAGGTCGGCGTTTAGGCCAGCCAGGCAGTGCTGGAGTAACGCCAGCTGACTCAATACCGAGGCGGTTGTCCTGCCGGAGCAATTCCGGCAGGACACCCGCCTTTTTGCGGTGGAAGCCAGCACTGTGGCATCAGGATGCGTCGGCCTCGTTCCACCCGCGACGACGGCGTGCGGAGGTAATTTTTTCAACGGCGCGCTTGGCGGCGGGCGCCATATGCCTTCTGGAGATCCGGACTTCGTCCCAGCCCGCTGCCCGGGCCCGCTCCCCCCGCTCAATGTCCCTGGCTCTCAATTCTTCTCCGGTGGCTTGCGGCTCCACGCGGCCGTCGAATTCCGGTCGGGGGATGCGAAGAAGATGGTCTGCGGTGACCACCAAGTCATCCAGATGGAGGGTTGCCGCGAGATCCAGCCATGTACGCGTGCGCGTCGTGACCCAGACTCCCTCCACGCAAATTACTTCATCTGGAACCAGGCCGGATCGGTGACCTACGACACCGGCCCGCTCCATGCGGGCACAATCGCTGGGACGCGAAAGGTGGATCCGCCCATCAAACAAGGCTCCCGCCGGCTCTGGAAAGTTCCACAGACGTGCAGCCGTGTCATGCGAGGCAGCGCTGGAATCGCTGATCTTCGTGAACGGCCGCACACGCGCTGCAAGATCGCGGCCGGCCGGCTGCACAGCGCAGATGCCACGGCTTATCCGGATCAGGCGGGGGTGGCGCAACTGGCCCTTGCTTAGTCCCGACCTCAAACCGCCCTCGATCGTCAAGGCACCGGACTGCAAGTGTGGCGGGAGGGGCCTCAGCCGCGGCAGGCGCTGCTTCGGGTCCGCTCGACCTTCTCGGCTCATGCGGACATTGTCTTCAACAGGCCTGGTGCCGCGCGGTTAATATTCACAGGTCATCGACTGGAGAAAAGCTGCAGCGAGCCTTGGCGTGTCACTGCAACTTCCCGCCAGTGGATTGCCGCCTGGGTTGGCGGGCCGGTCGAAGGCGGCGAGTGGGCGATGTCCCGATCAGGACACCGCCCACTTGACGCTCAGCCGTCAGCGCGCCTGACGCTCAGCGGCCTCCACCACGTTGGCCAATAACATGGCACGGGTCATCGGGCCGACGCCGCCGGGATTCGGCGAGAGCCAACTGGCCACGTTGCGGGCCTCGGGCTCCACGTCGCCGGTGACCCGGGCCTTGCCGTCCTCGTCCTCAACACGGCTAACCCCGACGTCGAGCACCACGGCACCCGGCTTGAGGTCGGATGCCTTGATCATGTGCGGCATGCCTGCGGCGGCAATCACGACGTCGGCCTCGCGAAGTTCCGCTGCCAGGTCCACGGTGCCGGTGTGGGCAAGAATCACGGTGGCGTTGATCTGCTTGCGCGTCAGCAGCAGCCCCAAGGGCCGTCCGACGGTAACGCCGCGGCCTACCACCAGCACGCGTTTGCCCGCCAGGTCGATGTCGTGGCGCAGCAGCAGCTCCACGCAGCCGTGCGGAGTGCAGGGCAGCGGCGAGTCCAGCGGTTCGGCAACGTTGAGCACCAGCCGGCCCAGGTTCATCGGATGCAGACCGTCGGCATCCTTGGCAGGATCGATCTTCTCCAGGATGCGGTTGGTGTCGATGTGCTTGGGCAGCGGCAGCTGCACAATGTAGCCGGTGCAGGCAGGGTCGGCGTTCAGCTCGTCGAGGACTGATTCCAGGTCCTCCTGCGAGATGGTGCTGGGCAGGTCACGGCGGATCGAATTGATGCCCACCTCGGCGCAGTCCTTGTGCTTGCCGCCGACGTACCACTTGCTGCCCGGATCGTCGCCGACCAGCACCGTCCCCAGCCCGGGCACGACTCCCTTGGCTTTGAGCGCGGAGACGCGTTCGGTGAGTTCGCTCTTGATTTGCGCCGCGGTCGCCTTGCCGTCCAGGACGCGGGCCGCCGGCGGAGTCGAGTAAAGGTTCATCTCACCACTCCTCGTGGCCCGGGTAGAGCGGGAAGTCGTCGGCGAGCTTCTTCACGCGGGCCCGCAGCTCTGCTACATCGGCCCCGCCCTTGAGCGCGGTGGCGATGATGTCCGCGACCTCGGTGAACTCGCCAGCCCCGAAGCCCCTGGTCGCCAGCGCCGGCGTGCCGATCCGCAGGCCGGAGGTGACCATCGGCGGCCGCGGATCGAACGGCACGGCATTGCGGTTGACGGTAATGCCAGCCTCGTGGAGCAGGTCTTCGGCCTGCTTGCCGTCCAAAGCGGAATTGCGCAGGTCCACCAGCACCAGGTGCACGTCAGTGCCGCCGGTCAGCACGGACACGCCGGCCTCGGCCACGTCTGCCGCGGTCAGGCGCTCAGCCAGGATGCGGGCGCCTTCCAGCACACGTTCCTGGCGCTGCCTGAACTCCTCTCCGGCGGCAATCTTGAAGGCCACAGCCTTGGCAGCAATCACGTGCATCAGCGGGCCGCCCTGTTGGCCCGGGAACACGGCGGAATTGACCTTCTTGGCGAAGGCTTCCTTACCCAGGATTACGCCGGAGCGCGGGCCGGCCAGGGTCTTGTGGACGGTGGAGGTCACAATGTCCGAGTGCGGCACCGGGTTCGGATGCAGGCCGGCGGCGACGAGCCCGGCGAAGTGGGCCATGTCGGTCCAGAGGTAGGCTCCGGCCTCGTCGGCGATGGAGCGGAAGGCCTCAAAGTCCAACTGGCGCGGGTAGGCGGACCATCCGGCCACCAGCACGTTCGGACGCTCAGCCAGCGCCTGCTCGCGGACCTTGTCCATGTCCACCCGGAAGGTCTGCGGGTCCACCTCGTAGGCTGCGACCTGGTAAAGCTTGCCGGAGAAGTTGAGCTTCATCCCATGCGTGAGGTGGCCGCCGTGCGCCAGGGAAAGGCCCATCAGTTTGTCGCCCGGCTGAATCAGTGCGGAGAGAGCGGCTGCATTGGCCTGCGCGCCGGCATGCGGCTGCACGTTTGCGAACTCAGCGCCGAAAAGCGATTTGGCGCGCTCGATGGCGAGGTTTTCGGCGACGTCTACGTGCTCGCACCCGCCGTAGTAGCGGCGCCCCGGGTAGCCCTCGGCATACTTGTTGGTCAGAACGGAGCCTTGGACTTCCAGCACCGAACGCGGCGCGAAGTTTTCGGAGGCAATCATTTCAAGGGTGTCGCGCTGGCGGCCGAGTTCGGCGTCGATAACAGCGGCGATTTCAGGATCAACCTGGGACAGCGGCAGATCGGTCACAGAGGGCGTGGA